>JBPYFG010000509.1:0-7544 GCA_051986365.1 Xanthobacteraceae bacterium | reverse complement strand
GATCGGCGCGAGGCGATCCGCGCCGCCATCGCTGAATTGCGGGTCGGCGACATCTTGCTCATTGCCGGCAAGGGCCATGAAACCGGCCAAATCATCGGCGACCGGATCATGCCCTTCAGCGATCACGAAGCGGTCGCCACTGCTCTTAAGGAACTTACCGCATGACCGCGCCCGCGCCGTGGACCCTCGAAGCGATGGCGAGCGCGATGGGCGCAGAGCGCTCTGGCCAAGTTCCGGCGTCAGTCGCGGGCCTTTCAATCGATAGCCGTAGTGTGGCGCCGGGAGACGCTTTCTTCGCCATCCGTGGTGATCGCCGGGACGGCCACGACTTTGTTGCCGATGCCTTGGCGGCCAAAGCGGCTTTGGCGGTGGTGGCGGCCGACAGACGCGCGCAATTTCCTGGCGACGCGCCATTGCTGGTTGTGCCCGACGCGCTCACCGCCTTACGGGAGCTTGCCGTCGCCGCTCGAAAACGCATGCGGGGCAAAGTGATCGGCGTCACCGGCTCCGTCGGTAAAACTGGAACCAAGGAAGCGTTGCGGCTTGCGCTGTCCAAAGACGGCGAAACCCACGCGTCGGTCGCGTCCTACAACAATCAGTGGGGCGTGCCGCTGTCGCTGGCGCGTTGCCCATCGAGCGCCCGATACGCGGTGTTTGAAATAGGCATGAATCATCCGGGCGAAATCGCGCCGCTCTCTCGCCTGGTTCGCCCGCATGTCGCGATCATCACCACGGTTGCGCCTGTGCATCTCGAGTTTCTTGGTTCGCTCGCCAACATTGCCGACGCCAAGGCCGAAATATTCGTCGGCGTGCCGCCGGACGGCGCCGCCGTCATCAACCGCGACATCAGCCAATTCACACGGCTTAAAGAACGTGTGCACCAAGCCGGCATCGCGCGCGTGATATCGTTCGGCGAACATGAAGAAGCCGATGCGCGCCTGATCAAATGTGCGCTGCATGCGCGTTGCTCGACAGTCGAAGCGGAAATCCTCGGCACCCGATTCAGCTATAAAATCGGTGCGCCGGGACAGCACCTTGTCATCAACTCGCTCGCGGTGTTGGTCGCCGCTGAGATGGTCGGCGCCGATATCGCGCTTGCCGCTTTGGCGCTTGCCGACTTGCAAGCCGCGCCGGGTCGCGGCGCGCCGATCACGATCGAGCTGTCCGGCGGTTCGGCGCTGCTCCTCGATGAGAGTTACAATGCCAATCCTGCTTCGGTCGAGGCGGCTTTGGCGGTGCTTGGTCGGTCAGTCATCGGGACGCAGGGCCGGCGCATCGCTGTGCTTGGCGATATGTTGGAACTTGGTCCGGCGGGTTTGGATTTGCATCGCGGGCTGGCCGATGCAGTCGTTGCCAATGACATTGATCTGGTCTTTTGCTGTGGTCCGTTGATGCACGCGCTGTGGGACGCTCTTCCGGCAAACCGGCGCGGCGGCTATGCAGAGGACTCCGCGGCGCTCGAAGCGCAAGTGCTGCCGGCAGTCCGCTCCGGCGATGTGGTGATGGTGAAGGGCTCGCTGGGTTCGCGCATGGCGCTGATCGTCAAAGCTCTACAGCGCGCCTATCCGCGTCACGAGACGATGGCAGGCGCTTCCGTACAAGGTTGATGGTGATGTTGTATTGGCTGGTCGACCTGTCGGACAAGCTCTCGGTGCTTAATGTCTTTCGCTACATCACGTTTCGCACCGGCGGAGCGGTCATAACGGCATTGTTGTTTGTATTCCTGTTTGGGCAAAACATCATCGACCGGCTGCGGCTCCTGCAAGGTAAAGGACAACCGATCCGCACCGACGGTCCCAAAACGCACCTTATCGCCAAGGCCGGAACACCGACCATGGGCGGATTGATGATCCTGTCCGGGATGCTGGTTTCGACGCTGCTGTGGGCAAACCCGACCAATCCTTATGTGTGGGTGGTGTTATGGGTGACACTCGGCTTCGGTTTGGTGGGTTTCTACGACGATTATCTGAAGGTCACGAAGCAGTCGCATGATGGCGTTCGCGGTCGCACCCGGCTCATCATCGAGGCCTGTATTGCCGGGCTCGCCTGCTTTGCGTTGGTGCGGCTTGGTCATGCGCCGTTTTCGACCTCGCTGGTCTTTCCATTATTCAAGGCACTCGTGCTCAATCTCGGCTGGTTTTTCGTGCTGTTCGCCATATTCGTCATCGTCGGCGCCGGAAACGCAGTGAATCTCACGGACGGGCTCGACGGTCTTGCCATTGTCCCAGTGATAATCGCGGTGACAAGCTTCGGGGCAATCTCGTATCTGTCGGGCAACACCGTGTTCGCCGATTATCTACAAATTCATTATGTCGCCGGCACTGGCGAGCTGGCGGTCCTGTGCGGCGCCGTGCTCGGCGCTGGCCTCGGTTTTCTGTGGTTTAATGCGCCGCCCGCCTCGATTTTCATGGGCGACACCGGCTCACTCGCGCTCGGCGGCATGCTTGGCACCGTGGCGGTCGCCACCAAGAATGAGATCGTGCTGGCTGTGATTGGCGGCCTGTTCGTGCTGGAAGCGGTGTCAGTCATCGTGCAAGTGGTATCGTACAAACTGACTGGAAAGCGCGTCTTCAAAATGGCGCCGATCCATCATCATTTTGAGCAGCTCGGCTGGACCGAGCCGCAGATCGTGATTCGATTTTGGATCATTGCGGTCGTGCTCGCGCTCGCTGGACTTTCCACCTTGAAGCTGAGATAGCCGGCGTGATTCCGATCACGACCTTTGCCGGTAAAAAGATCGCGGTATTTGGACTCGGCGCTTCGGGCCTGATCAGCGCCAGTGCGCTGTTGGCCGGCGGCGCCGACGTCGTCGCTTTTGATGACGATACGGCAAGCATCGCCAAGGCGAGTGCGGGCGGAATTCCCACGGCTGACCTGCGCGAGATCGATTGGACGAAGATTGCCGCGCTTGTGCTCGCGCCCGGTGTTCCGCTCACCCATCCGGCGCCGCATTGGGTGGTACGGCTCGCCCGCAAAGCGAATGTCGAGGTGATTGGAGACGTCGAGTTATTCTGCCGTGAGCGCCGGCGCCAGGCGCCAGGGGCTCCTTTTGTCGCCATCACCGGCACCAACGGCAAATCGACCACGACCGCGCTGATCGCGCATCTGACGGCCGCGGTCGGCATGGACACGCAGCTTGGCGGCAATATCGGCACCGCCATCCTGTCTTTAGCGCCCCCGTCGCCCGGTTGCGTGCATGTGATCGAATGCTCGTCGTATCAGATCGATCTCGCGCCGTCGCTCGACCCGTCGGTCGGGGTCCTGATCAATCTCAGTGAAGACCACCTCGATCGCCATGGCACGATGGAAAACTACGCTGCGGTGAAGGAGCGTCTGGTCAGCGGCGTGCCCGATGACGGCACCGCGATTATCGGTGTTGACGACGAATGCTGTGAGAAAATCGCCGCGCGGCTTGCGCAAGCCGGGAAACGCGTGGTGCAGATTTCGGTCCGCCGCAAGCTAAAGGACGGTCTGTACGTCGAGAGCGGCCGAATCCTGCGCACACGGGAGGGCCAGTCCTCGCTGATAGCCGAGCTCGGCGGCATTAGCTCTTTGCGCGGATTGCACAACGCGCAGAACGCCGCCTGCGCCGCAGCCGCTGCGCTTGCGCTCGGGCTTGCGCCGGCGGCGATCCAGGCCGGGCTGCGATCGTTTCCGGGATTGGCGCACCGGATGGAAGAGGTCGGACGCCGGGGCGCCGTTCTCTTTGTCAATGACTCCAAGGCCACCAATGCCGATTCGGCCGCCCAGGCGCTGGCCTGTTTTCACGACATCTTTTGGATCGCTGGAGGACGCCCCAAGACCGGAGGAATCGAAAGCCTGCGGCCTTTTTTCCCACGCATCCGCAAAGGCTATCTGATCGGCGAGGCGGCCGATCAGTTTGCCGCCACGCTGGCCGATTCGGTGACCCACGAGACCACCGGTACGCTCGATAAAGCGCTCGCGGCCGCGGCGCGGGATGCCGCTACGTCGTCGGCCCAGGAGCCCGTGGTGCTGCTGTCGCCCGCCTGCGCCTCGTTCGACCAGTATCGGAATTTCGAGGTGCGGGGCGATGCCTTTCGCGCGCTGGTCCAGGCGCTGCCCGGGCTAATACGGAAGGATTAAGCCGCGCCGGTCACGATCCTCAGCCGGACAGCGATCTTAATGGCCTTTAAACCATGTCCGATGCAGGACTAGGCGGGAATTTTACGGACGGACATCACTTCACCATGGCTTCCCGCGCGCAGCCGACCTTATTCAGCGAGTGGTGGCGAACCGTCGACCGGCTGACGCTGGCGGCACTCGGGGTGCTAATGCTCGGCGGCATTGTGCTGTGCCTCGCCGCAAGTCCGCCGGTCGCGGCGCGGATCGGGCTTGATCCATTTCATTTCGTGGACCGCCAAGTCCTGTTTTTGATTCCCGCAGCACTGGCCCTGATCGCGGCTTCGTTCCTCTCGCCGCGCGAAATTCGCAAAGTGGCGCTCGTCGTGTTCGCCGTAAGCCTGGTTCTGACCGCGCTGACACCTTACTTCGGCGCCGAGATTAAGGGCGCGCGGCGCTGGCTCGTCCTTTTCGGCGTGAATATTCAGGCTTCGGAATTCTTAAAGCCCGCGTTCGTTATCCTGATTGCCTGGTTGTTTGCGGAAAGTGGCAAGCGACCGGAAATGCCGGCGAACTCGATCGCCCTCACGCTGCTCGTCGTGGTCGTCGCGCTCTTGGTACTGCAGCCCGATTTCGGCCAGACCATGCTGATCGCGTTGGTTTGGGGGGCGTTGTTTTATATCGCCGGCATGCGTCTGATTTGGGTGATCGGATTGGCGGGCGCAGCCGGCGCCGGTTTGATTGCGGCTTTCTTCACCGTCCCACACGTCGCGCAGCGCATCAACCGCTTCCTCGATCCGGCATCGGGTGACACTTTCAACATCGATATTGCCACGGAATCTTTTATTCGCGGCGGCTGGTTCGGCCGCGGTCCGGGCGAAGGCACGATCAAGCGCGTGCTCCCGGAAGGTCACACCGATTTCGTCTTTGCCGTCGCGGCCGAGGAGTTCGGCGTGGTGCTTTGCCTCATTTTAGCGGCGCTATTTGCGTTTATCGTGATTCGCGCGCTGGTGAAGGCCGCCTCCAGCGACGATCCTTTCATTCGTTTCGCGACCGCCGGGCTCGCCATGCTGTTCGGGTTGCAATCGACCATCAATATGGCGGTCAACCTTCATCTAATGCCGGCGAAAGGCATGACACTGCCGTTCATCTCTTACGGCGGCTCGTCTTTGATCTCGCTTGCTTACGGGATGGGCATGCTGGTGGCGCTCACCCGCGAGCGGCCACGCGCCAAACTCGTGAGCGGGCATGGATTGGTTGCGAGTTCGGCCTGATGGACAAATCGCAATCGCCGTCGGTGCTGGTCGCCGCCGG
Organism: Xanthobacteraceae bacterium; assembly: GCA_051986365.1. Taxonomy (GTDB): domain Bacteria; phylum Pseudomonadota; class Alphaproteobacteria; order Rhizobiales; family Xanthobacteraceae; genus BOG-931. Next base: position 2,150 of record JBPYFG010000509.1, on the reverse strand, counting down.
CGGTACCGGCGGTCATTTATTTCCGGCGGCGGCGCTGGCGGGCGTACTCACCGAACGCGGCATCGCGGTCCATCTCGCGACCGACCGTCGCGCCATACGATTTGGCGACACATTCGCGGAGCAAGCCGTCCATGTCGTCGCCAGCGCGACAATTCGGTCGCGTAATCCCGTCGCGCTCACACAAACGGCAGCCGCGCTCGGTGTCGGTTTGCTTCAGGCTTGGCGGCTGCTCGACCGATTGCATCCAGCGGCCGTGATCGGCTTTGGCGGCTATCCAAGCGTTCCGCCGGTGCTCGCTGCCGCGTGGCGCCGGGTACCTACTCTGATCCACGATGCCAACGCGGTCGTTGGACGAGCCAACCGGCTCTTGGCGCCCCGCGTCACCGCCATCGCCACGACTTTTCCAGAGACATTCCGCGACGCGCCAGATTTGGCGACCAAAGCGACACTCACCGGCAATCCGGTCCGATCCGCTGTGATCGAGGCGGCGGCCACGCCTTACAGTGCGCCTGTCGACGTGCTGCGCCTGTTGATATTTGGCGGCAGTCAGGGCGCCCGCGTCATGGCCGATATCGCGCCAGCGGCGATCGCGCTGCTCGAGCCCGCACTGCGGGCGCGGCTGCACATCGTTCAGCAGGCGCGCGAGGAGGATCTCGCCCGCGTCCGCGAAGGTTACGTAAAACTTTCAGTTGCTGCGGAGGTGGCGCCATTCTTTTCCGACCTGCCGGCGCGCATCGCGGCGAGCCATCTCGTCGTGGCCCGATCCGGCGCTTCGACGGTTGCCGAATTGGCGGCGATCGGCCGGCCGTCCATCCTCGTGCCGCTGCCGCACGCAATCGATCAAGATCAATTCGCCAATGCCGGTGTGCTCGACCATGCCGGCGGAGCACTTCGACTAGTCCAGGAGGCCTTCACTCCCGAGCGCCTGGCGGCTGAAATCGCGGCGCTCGCCAGGGCCCCGCAACGCCTCACGGTCATGGCCGCGGCGGCGCGATCACTAGGCAGGCTCGATGCGGCGGCGCGATTGGCCGATCTCGTTCTCAGCGTGGCAGCAATCGCCAAGCATTAATAGCCAGCGCACCAACAAAGAATTGCGGACTTGTTCCTGCCATCCGGCTCGTTCATTGATAAGCTTGAAACAATGGCCGGAATGCCGGAACGACAAGACCGGAGAATCGCATGAAAATGCCGCGCGATATCGGGCCGATCCATTTTATCGGCATCGGCGGCATCGGCATGAGCGGCATCGCCGAGGTGCTGGTCAATCTCGGCCACACCGTCCAAGGATCCGATCAGGCCGATAGCGCCAATGTCAAACGGTTGCGCGACAAAGGCGTGAAAATTGCGATCGGTCATGCGGCGGAAAATCTTGACGACGCCAAAGTCGTGGTCATCTCGTCGGCAATCAAGTCCGATAACCCGGAACTTGTCGCTGCCCGCGAGCAGCGGGTGCCGGTCGTCCGCCGCGCCGAAATGCTCGCCGAACTGATGCGCCTGAAAAGCTGCATTGCCATCGCCGGCACCCATGGCAAGACAACGACGACTTCGATGGTGGCGGCGCTCCTGGATTCCGGCGGTTTCGATCCGACCGTGATCAATGGCGGCATCATCAATGCCTACGGCACCAATGCGCGGCTGGGGGCCGGCGACTGGATGGTGGTCGAAGCGGATGAGTCGGACGGTAGTTTTCTCAAGCTTCCGGCCGACATCGCTATCGTGACCAATGTCGATCCAGAACATCTCGATCATTTTAAAACCTTCGACGCGGTGCAGGACGCATTTCGGGCCTTCGTCGAGAACGTGCCGTTCTACGGATTTTCGGTAATGTGCATCGATCATCCGATCGTGCAAAACCTGGTGGGCCGCATCGAAGATCACCGCATCGTCACCTACGGTGAGAATCCGCAGGCCGACGTGCGCCTTGTCGACGTGTCGCATGCCGGCGGCACGTCTTTGTTCACTGTGTTGTTTCTCGAAACCGCGGCGCGGCCCGCCCACGAAATCAAAAACATTGCGCTGCCGATGCCGGGCCGGCACAATGCGTTAAACGCCACCGCTGCCACTGCCGTCGCACATGAGCTCGGCATTTCGGACGAGGCAATTCGCCAGGCTTTCGCCAAATTCGGTGGCGTGCGCCGACGGTTCACCCG
>JBPYFG010000508.1:0-5799 GCA_051986365.1 Xanthobacteraceae bacterium | reverse complement strand
CGGTGATGAAGAATCTGGACACCCTGGCAACGCGCATCGCCGCCAACCTACGCGACCTAGGCGAGGATGAAAGCGCGGTTGGCCGGGTGCGGCCTTGCGTCGATCTCGGCGAAGCGGTCCGCGGCGTCGATTACGTGGTCGAGGCGGTGTTCGAGGATCTGGCGCTCAAACAAAACTTAGTCGCCGAAATCGAAGCCCACGTCCGTCCAGACACGATCCTCGCCAGCAATACGTCGGTCATTCCGATCACTGCGATCATGGGCGGCCTCAAGCGCCGTGAGCGTGCGCTCGGAACACATTGGTGGAATCCGCCGTTCCTCGTTCCGCTTGTGGAAGTGATCGAAACGCAATGGACGTCGCCCGACGCGGTCGCCTGGACCATAGATTTGCACCGCGCCGCCGGGAAGCAGCCGGCGCACGTGAAAAAAGACGTGCCGGGATTCATTGGCAATCGCTTGCAACATGCATTGTGGCGCGAGGCCATCGCGCTGGTCGAGCACGGCATTTGCGATGCTGAAACCGTCGATGCCGTGATCAAGGCCTCGTTCGGCCGCCGGCTCGCGGTGCTTGGCCCGCTGGAGAACGCCGATTTGGTCGGAACCGATCTGGCGCTTGCGGTCCACAATGTGGTGTTGCCGGCGATCGACAGCCGGCCGGGCCCATCGCCCTATCTGCAAAAGCTTGTCGCCGACGGCAAGCTTGGGTTCAAATCGGGCGAAGGTTTCCGCAAGTGGAGCCAAGAACAACAAGCCACGCTGCGCGCCAGGCTCGTGGACCATCTGAAAGCATCGCGCGACCGGGAGAGTGCAAAATGACTGGCGAAACAAAAATTCTGCGGCGCTTCGCCGTTATCGATCGGCGCGCCGTCGTAGCATGCGGTCTTGGCATGCTGGCGGCACCGGCGGTGTTGCGCGCGATCCCGGCAGAGGCGCAGTCGAAGACCATCAAGATCGGCCACGTCAGTCCGCGCACCGGTCCGCTCGCCGGGTTCGGCGAAGCCGACGGCTTTATCCTCGACCAAGTCAGGAGCCTTTTGGCGAAGGGCCTGGAAAGCGGTGGCAAGACCTATCAGGTCGAAATCGTCAGCAAGGACAGTCAGTCGAGCGGCACGCGGGCCTCGGAGGTCGCGTCCGAACTGATCCTGCGTGACAAGGTCGATCTCATCGTGGCTTCCGCTACGCCGGACACCACCAACCCGGTCGCCGATCAGGCCGAGGTCAACGAGGTACCGTGCATCACCACGAATTGTCCATGGCAGCCCTATTTCTTCGGCCGCAACGGCGATCCGAAAAAGGGTTTCACCTGGACCTATCATTTTTTTTGGGGCCTCGAAGACGTCATCGCGGCATTTCTGGCGCTGTGGGAGGGCCAGCCAACAAACAAGGTGGTCGGTGGATTGTTTCCGAACGACGCGGACGGCAATGCCTGGGGCGATCCGCAGCGCGGTCTGCCGCCGGCATTGGCGCAGGCCGGCTATCGGCTCATCGATCCCGGCCGCTATCAGGTGATGAACAATGACTTCACCTCCCAGATAACGCGGTTCAAAGAAGCCGGTGCCGAGACCGTCACCGGCAATATGATTCCGCCCGACTTCGCGACTTTCTGGTCGCAAGCTGCGCAGCAGAATTTCCATCCTAAAATCGTGACGATCGGCAAAGCGTTATTGTTCCCGTCGGTGGTGAATTCGCTAGGGGCGCGCGGTCATGGATTGACCAGTGAAATCTGGTGGACGCCGAATTATCCGTTCCGATCGGGCCTTACCGGACAAAGCGCCCAGCAACTGACCGATGCTTATACCAGAGCCACCAAGCGGCCGTGGTCGCAGCCGATCGGGTATCAGCACGCGCTGTTCGAAGTCGCAATCGACGTGCTCAAGCGCGCAAAAACCATCGAGCCAAAATCGATCCTCGACGCGATCGTAGCGACGAATTACGGCTCCATCGTCGGCCCGGTGCATTGGACCGGGCAGCCGGTCAAGAACGTGAGCAAGACGCCTCTGGTCGCCGGTCAATGGCAGCGCCACGCCGGCGCTTTCGAACTCGTCATCACCGCGAACAAGCCGGCGCCGGAAATCCCGGTCGGCGGAACCCTCGAATTGCTGTCTTGAACTAAGCGAGGCTCAACAATTCGATCATCGTGCGGCTGTCCGCCAACCGCTCGAGCCGCAGCACGGCCTCGATCAGTGCATTCTGTCGTCGCTCTGCCATGGCCGCACGGGTGAGCTTGCGAAACTTCTCGATAATATGTGTTTCGCCGGCGAAGTTTTGCTCGCTGCCGCGTGGTGCATCGCGGCTCTCGCGCTCGACCGAGCCGTCGCGGAAATGAACTTCGAGGCGTACCTGGTGCCGGTGTGCCGCGCCGAGCGCGGTAATGGCCGGATCGTGGACGACCTGCACCTTGCGCGAGAGTTCGATGCGCGAGCGATCGTTGACGCAGTCGGGCGTGAATTGATCGACAAAGGCGTCGCCGGCCAGGATTAGCGTGGCGGCGCAGAACGGCAAATTCAGTTGTGCGGCGGTCAGGCCTTCCGGCCGATACGGCCAGCCGGCATGATCGACGGTGACCTGCGACCCATGGACGACGATCCGTTCGATCTCGGCGGCGATGAACGGACGCCGCTTGCGGATGTCGGCCAGCGCGTCGAGCGTCGTATGATTGCTGCCGACACAAGCGTAGAACTTCAGTGAAACGCGCATGGCCTCGTAGCGCTCGCCCAGTCCGGCGCTGAGCGCGGCGAGATCGAAGCGATCCTGCGAGCGGGAAAAGGTGGTGCAAAAACCGCCATAGGACGCCTCGAACACGTCGATGATTCCGGTGAAGCCGTTACCGGCAAGGCGCGCCGCATAAAGCCCGCTTTGCGCCGCGCGCCCGGCATGCATGCGCTTTACCATCGCGCCGTATTGCGCGGCCATCAGGCCGCTGGACTGAGTGCCGGCAATGCCGAGCGCGTGCACGGTTCTTTCCGTGTCGAGCGCCAAAGCGCGCGCGGCCGCGGCTGCCGCGGCAAATACCCCGACGGTTGCGCCGGAGTGCCAACCCTGGCCGATATGCTGCGGACCCATGCACAAGCCGACGCGCGGTCCGATTTCATACCCGGCAAGCGCCGCGGTGATGAAATCCTTCCCCGAGAGCTGCGCATGCGTTTCCGCAATCGCCACGAGCGCCGGCAACGTCACGGCGCCGACATGCAAGATGCCTTCACGATGCACGTCGTCGAGTTCGAAACCTTGCACTTGCGTCCCATTGACCAGAGCCGCATGTGCCGACGACAGTTTCCGATTGGTGCCCCAGATCGATGCGTCTTGCGTCTTGTCGCTCTGTTCGAGGGTCTCTCGCAGGATGCGGCACCACTCCAGCTGGGCGCCGTAAATCGCGCAGCCGAGCGAGTCGAGAATAAGGAGCTTGAGTCGCTCGCGAACCGGGGTGGGAATCTGGTCGTAGCTTAGTTGCGAAACAAATTCAGCGATCCGGCGCGTGTGGGTGTTCCGACCGGTCGCAGGCTCAGCCATAAGCGCGCTCGCGGGCCGACTATTTTTGCGCGCCGCCGCGCGAAATGAGGTTGTCCCACCACGGACAGATTCCGGGCATGACCTGATAATTGCCCTCGATTACCTGGACCGGCCGGCGATAGCCGTCTGCCGCGTTGGCAAGGCGAAACGCGCGCGCTTTGGCGTTATCCGCCGCCGACAACCAGCGCCGGTCGTGCCCCCATAGGCTCGGGCCCTCTTTGCGCTCATAAGCCTGCCAGTGCTCGACGTCGATCGTGCGCGCGCCCCAGCCGTATTCGACCATGAAAGCCGACGGTGTCCATGTGTAAAAGGACGTGATGAAGTCACTGGTGTGGCGGCCGAGCGTTACCGCAAGGCGGCCTTCCTCGGCGAGCGCTAGATCGTAGCCCTGGCCGACATCGTCGAAGCTGAAGAGCTCCATCATGACGTGATGGACTGCGTTCTTTCCGGTCTGAATGAAGGCGAGGCTGTGATGACGCGGATTGACGTGGAGGAAGCGGGCAATGAAAGGTTCGGAATAGTAATCAGTCAGGCGAAAGCCGAGCATATCGCGATAGAAGGCCATCAGCCGGTCGAGCGTATCCGGCTGGTCAACGTTGAGCACGACGTGGCCCAGGCCCAGCGGACCAGTACGAAAGCCGGAAATACAACGCCCAGGTCGGAACGGCTCCGTCGTGGTTTGCGCGCTGTGAAAGAATTCCAGCCGGTTGCCGACAGGGTCGGAAAGAACGATCAAATCCGCCACATGCCGCTCGTCAGCGAGGGCGCGACCGGCGTGCGCGACGTCTATTCCGTTGTTCTCGAGATGCGTCGCCAAGGCGTCGAGCGCCTTGGCGTCGGCGACTTCCCAGCCGAAGAAGCCGATGCCTTCGCCACCATCGGCATGGACCACGAGGCGCTGCTTACGATCATCCATGCGGAAAGCAAGCGAGGAGCGTGATTGATCCACGCGTTCCAAGCCGAGCAGACCGGCGCCGTAGCTGGCCCAGTCGTCCAGCGCTTTAGCGCGAATGCCGATATAACCTAGCGCTTGTGGTGTCACAGCGCGCGTCATCATGAGCGCCTCGCCGGAATGCTTTTACACCGGTGGGCACAACCGCGCCATCGCGGATGCCAAGTGCGATTTAGCGCTGTTTTCTTTATAATTTGCTGGGTGCGAGCGGGCGTAGAACGCGGTCGAGTTCGAGCGCGCCTTCGGCGTCGAGCGCGGCTTGGCTCAATAGCCGCTCCAGATTCTGCAACATCAGCTTTTGGTCGCGGGTTCGCGCGTCGCGTGCCCAACGGCGGCATTGATCCGCCCATTGGCTGATCTCTTCGGCTGCAGACTTGAACATTCGCACGCCTCTCAAGTCGTAAGCGATAGCGTGAAGGCGGGGCCGAGCAAATGGCGGCCGCGGACAAGCGTCGCGCGCGCTGCGCGCGCATCGAGCGCGGTTTGAAACAGCGCCGGCAATTCGCGCGGCCGCTTGAGCACCGAGCGCAGCATGGCGGGAATATTGGTCGTGCCATTCGGCCGCATCGCGGCGACGGCCGACACCGGAAGGGCGCGCCTGGCGGGGTCGGTGATGACCCGGATTGCGGCAACCGGCACCTCATGGGCGAGGCCGACGGCCGCCACAATGTGCGATTCCATGTCAACTGCGATCGCGCCGGTTTTCAAATAGAGCGCGCGCTTGTCGCCGGGATAGGCGATCGGGGCGGGGACGCCGAGCAGCATGCCCGACACCGAATCCGGGATCGTCCGCAGCAATTTCTCCGACCATTGGTGGCTGATCGGCATTCGCGTCGATCCGGAAATCACCGCGGAGCCGACGACGCAGGTTCCCGGCCGCAGGTGCGGTGCCAAGCCGCCGGCGACGCCGAAGCTGATAATGCCCGGACAGCCGTTCACCATTGTGCGGGTTTCGGCGATCGCCGCCGTGAGCTTTGCCGCCAAATTGCGGCCGTCGCCGCTGCAAATGACGTGCACGCCCGGACCCGCCGCAATGCGGGCTTCAAAAGCCAAGCCAACAACGATGATCACGTGATCCCCACCCCTAACAGCCGGTCGAAGTACCAAGGCGCGCCCGACCCGGCAATACCGGTCGAGCGCTGGCGAAGTTTCACGGCTGCGGCTAACCCGACAAGGCAACAGCCGTGCAGGCAGCGGTTAACCCTTGGTCACGACCGGCGGTGGCGCTTTGCCCTTTCCCGTCTGAGCACAGGCGGCAAGGCTCAGGATCGCGAGGATCACTGCGGTTCCAACGGCGAGTTTCTTCATGGTGCCCCCATCCGATAAACTGGACGCCCC
>JBPYFG010000507.1:0-2734 GCA_051986365.1 Xanthobacteraceae bacterium | reverse complement strand
AATCGCCGATAAACGCACCGATCAGGCCGACAATCAGATCGCCGATCAGTCCAAAGCCACCGCCCTCCATCACTCTGCCGGCGAGCCATCCCGCGACAATGCCGACGATCAAGATGACGAGAAGACTCTGATTGGAGAGATGCATGGCTAGCCCCCGAGCAAAACCATTGGCGAGATAATTCTAGCGCATGCGCCGGGTGCGGACAACCGAACGACATGCGGTTGCCCACTACGCATCAACGCCCTCACCAATGCGCCGGCCGAGGCGCCTGGCGCCTTGACGGCCGGCACTTATCCAGGGCCGGAAATTCGGATTTCCTCGAGCGCCGGCCGACGAGCCGGGCCGAATCCCGTATCCCGGTCTGCGCGATCTCAATGATCTTCTTTGCAAGAATTTCAGTGACGGGATCGGACCGATCGCTCAGCTTCAGAGTTCGCAGGCAATCCTCGTAGGCCGCCACGAGCGGAGTGATATCCTCCGGGCGCAAAGGCTGATTTCTGCAAAAGCCGGTAGATGCTCATGGCGACGCTCCATTGGAGAAAGCTGGATCGGCGGGAGCCAGAGCCATCCCCATTGCCGCCATGCGGCGGACAACGCCAAGCTATCTACACCGGATCGATGAAGGCGACCTGAACTAAAGTGGCAATTCGATACGGTCAAAAGGCGCTTTTAGCGGCTGGAGCCTCGGCATTGCGAGCCAAATCCGCCGAACGCTTGCGCAAATAGCCGCAGATCAGATCCGCCAGGGCGTCGTCCGCGCGCGGCGGCGGCGCTCCCGGCCGGTACGAAAACTGCTCAACGGGGTGCAAGCGCCGTATCGCTCATTCGGCGAACAGCATCGTCCGCCAATTTGGTCGATACTTCGGCGGCGCGGCGCGCGCTGTGCAGGAGGGCCTCGATATTGTCGCGCACCACGCGTGTTTGCAGAGCCAAACACTCCTGCGGTGTACGGCAGCCAAGGAATTCCTCGAAGTGCTCCAGATTTTCCTCGATCCGGTTCTGCACGAAACGCACCCATTCTCCGGAGACGTTCTGCATGCCGTCGACCATGAAAGTCGAACTCTCAATCATGGCCTGCACGTTACCGGCGGACTGCTGCATTGTTTCTCTCGCAGTATCGCCGGTTAGCCCGAACAGCTTTGAGAACTGATCCACCGAGCGCTCGGCGATCCGGCTCGCCGCTTCGCTGCTCTTGCGCCAGGTGCTGCTCATGGTCTCCGCATTGCGGCGAAACGCTTCGGTTCCCGCTCGGGCCGTGCGCTCTGCCGTATCTGACATCGTGCGGCTGGTCTGAGAGGCCTGATCGGCCGTTCTTCGGGTCGTCTCGTGGACTGCCTCGGTGGAATCGCGTTCAGCTTGGCGCGGATTGGCCATTCGTTTCTCTCCATTGCAAAGGGGTTGTGTTGCCTCAGACTCCATTGATATAGCCCGCGCCATTTTCATTTCTAGACAATTCTTTCCGCGCGATTGCGGAACGCTCTTGCATTCAACGAAATGCGTCTGGAAAATTTGATACGCCAATCTGAATTGTTACGTAACGTCAACGCACGCTGATGGAACTAAATAGACGCAACTGGAGGCGTGCTATGGAACCGCATCGGTGCGACGCAATGCCGCCAACGCGACGGTTCAAATTGCCACGATCGGAATGATCGAGAGCAACGCTCGGCGAAACGGCATCCGAAGCGCGAAATTTCCGCGGCAAAATTCCGGCACGGCCGGCGGGCCGACCAATCGGCCAATCAGACAGTGCTGAGCCGGAGTCTATTTCAGCTCAATAGCCGTACCATCTGCGTCCGCGGATAGCCGACCGGACCTTGATAGGGAGCACAATTGCCGCCCTGTAGCGTATAGCCCGGCGGGCAGCCGTTCCAAGTACGCCATCCGCCTCCGCTGGGTCCTCGATACGGCGCACAGTTGCCGCCCTGCACCGTGTAGCCCGGCGGCAGCCATTCCCGGTTGGCCCGTCATAGCCGTATGGCGGCGGGTACTACTGAGCATTTGCAGTGCCTGTGCCGCCAACGACTGATACGCCCATCAATGCACCTGCCAACACAAACTTTGTTGTCGCGCATGGAAAGCTCCCAGCTTGTTTCGAATCTTTGTTAGCTTTTCAGCGGTGGAAAGTCCCGCGAAAAGACCGGCTGTTTGAGAAACTCCTTCGGGTCATAGTGCCAGAACTGACTGACGTCCGGATAGCTTTTGATCGTGGTGTTGACGAGCCTGTCGCCCTTTTTCTCCACTTTGCGGATATAGACCGTGAAAGTGAGATTGCCGTAATCGTCGAATTTTACCGGGCCCCGCGGAGTCTCGGCGAGCGACACCCCTCGGATTGCAGCGATCAATTTATCAGGGTCGACGTCGCCGCCGGTTGCCTGCAGGGCTGCTTCGAGGATCTGGCCATTGACATAGAGCGCGGCCGCATAGAATCCGATCGGAATATCGGCGGCGAAATATTTTTGCATCGAAGCGATGAACCGGCGATTTGCATCGGTGTCGAGATCGAGCGTGTAGGGAATCGAATTGATCAGGCCGATCGCCTCATCGCCGAAATTGCGCATGATACTGTCGTCGGCCACGGTCGACCCGCCGAGCAGCGGCACAGCGATTCCCTGATCGCGATACTGTTTGATGAATTTCAGAGGATTGGCGCCGGCATAGACCAGCACCACAACGTCCGCCTGTTTCGGGTCGATTTGCGCCAGGTACGGCACGTAATCCGGAGTGTTGAAG
>JBPYFG010000506.1:0-3386 GCA_051986365.1 Xanthobacteraceae bacterium | reverse complement strand
AGACCAAGCATCATCGGCCGTGGACTGATGCGGAGCTTGAGCAGTACGAGCGCACGCATCCGATTGGCTCCAAGGCGCGGCTCGCATTCGCGCTTGGCTTATACACGATACAACGCGCCGGCGACGTGTGTCGCATGGGCCGGCAACATATTCGTAACAACGAGCTTATGGTGCGGCAGGAAAAGACCGGCGCCCAGTTAACATTGCCGATCCGTCCCGAGCTCCAAACTATTCTCGACGCCACGCCGAGCGGCCATATGACGTTCCTCGTGACGAGGAGCGGTCGTCAATATGCTCGTGCTGATTTTAGTTCGCAGTTCCGCGCGTGGTGCGATGACGCTGGGTTGGCGAAGGATTGCGTATTCCATGGTCTACGCGCGACCGGCTGCACCCAGCTTGCCGATGCCGGCTGCAGCGCACATCAGATCGCGGCGTGGTCGGGCCACATGACCTTGAGGGAGGTAGAGCGGTATACGAGGGCGGCCGATCAGAGAAGGCTGGCCCGTAGCGCTATCGCGACAAAACCGGAACAGCCAGTGGCTAACACAAACCGATAATGTGGCTAACTCGGCACTAACTAATTGAAATATCTAGGGTCAGAACCAAGGCCGAATAACCCGTTTGGTTTTTGGCGCTTCCCACGTCGGCCGTTATCCCTGACGGCGCAGAATTGACGCGGCAATGAAATGAAGTGACCGCCGCTATCGCCAGTCTAAGTCTAGCCATATGTGTCCTTGCTGTTACAGTCTAATGAGGGGGAGGTGACGCGCATTGAGCAGTGCGAAATGCATTTCGATTGGTTGGATTGGTCAAATCCGGTGGCGTTGTGGTGGAGGCTTCTGGTCACCGTCAGCGCGTTAAACATTGCGCTTCTCGTCGGCTTGCGTGCCGCCTACCGCGCCAATCCCTTTGGCGCCGCAAATGCAATCTTCGCCGCGGACCCGTTGGCACTGCTCAGCGCCGTCTATGTTTTCGGCTGCGCCTTCCGTTCCTTGCTGCCGCGCGCCGATGTCGAGCGAATTTGCCTGTTCAATACCTGGCTTTCGAGCGTTCTGATCGGCCGCTCGGTCGCAACGCTGGCGGAGCTTTGTTTCGCCGTTCAATGGGTCATCATTCTGCGCGAGCTCGGCCGCATGGTGCATTCCGACACAGCTAAAAATATTGCGAAGCTGATCCTGCCGCTGATTGCGCTTGCTGAAATTTGTTCGTGGTATGCGGTGATCTCAACCAATTTCCTCGGCAATGTATTTGAAAACTCCTTGTGGACGATCGCGTTCGCGCTGGTCGCTGCGGCGCTGATCCGGCTCGCCGCAAGCTTCCGTGGCGGCGTTCGCCGGATCATCGTGGTCGCTGCCGCTGGCGCCGCCGGCTATGTGCTGTTCATGGTGACGATCGACGTGCCGATGTATCTGCAGCGCTGGCAAGCGGCGACGGCGAGCGGCAAGCCGGTGCTCGGGCTATTGACCGGGCTGCACGATCTGGCGAGCCGCTGGATCGTCACTCACGACATCGCGCGCTGGCAGCCGGAGATTCCCTGGATGTCGCTTTATTTCAGCATCGCGGTATGGGCGAGCATTTTACTCGGCGGTTTCGGCCTGATCAGGCATCTCGTGCCGCGCTACCGGGTGCGGCGGCCGCTTTTGAAGCCTGCCGAGCGCCACCCAGTCCCCGTCACGATCCGCTCTTCCTCCTGATTCGCCTCAAAGTCTACGCGCAAGCGGCTCCGAACCGATCCTGCGGCAATAGGCAGTTTGCGGCGAATCCGATACCGTTCTGCGTGCTGATTCGCTTGGCGCGGGCTTATCGCAAGACCGTGGAGGTGCGGCACATGATTATCACGGTAGCCACAATGAAGGGCGGCAGCGGCAAGAGCACGCTGGCCAGCTGCCTTGCCGTACACTGGCATTTGCGAGGGCGGCGGCCCACGCTGATCGACGCCGATCCGCAGCGCTCGATCACCCGGCTTGCTGCGCGCGAACGCGCCCTAGGTGGCGTCGCCGTTGTCGAGGACGCCAGCGAGGAAGCTTCAAATACCGCACGGCGACTCGCGGCCAGCGGCAGCTTGGTCATCATCGATACGCCGGGCTTCCGCTCCAAGACCACGCTCGATTGTCTCGCCACGGCCGACTTTTTGCTCGTCCCGGTAAAGCCGTCGCCATTTGATGTCGACCGCATGCTCGACACTTTGAGCATCCTGACTGAACGTGCCGACAGCCGGCGACCGCTATTTCGCTGCATTCTCACCCAGACCACGCGCGAGTCCGTAATTGCCAAACACATTCGCACCGAACTCGCTGCCGCCGGGCTGCCGGTGTTGCACAGTGAGATGGCCAATCGGGTCGCCTATCCGGAAGCGTCCCTGTGGGGTGCGACGCCAAGCCTGATCAGCTGGAAGGGACCGGCCGCTCGCGAGATTGCCGCGATCGCCGATGAGCTCGACATGGTGCTCAGCGCCCAACAGGCCGCCGCATGAAACGTAAACCGCTCCCCAAGGCGATCACACGCTCCATCGCCAATCTGCAACAGATCGCCGCCGGCTTTGCGGCGGATGAGCAAGGCCGGGTGCCGCCCTATGTCACGCAAAATGTCGCGCAAGCAGTCACGGGCGAAGCGCAATCGGTCGCATTCGACGCGGTGGAGCCCGAGCCGAAGAATGAGGTGGCGCCCGACATTTTGATCGATCCAATCAGGCAAGAGGCGTCCGAACGGCTTGAGCTAAAATCCCGTCCTGCCGATCCCTTGGCTGCACGCCGCCGCGCGCTGGCGCGTCGCATCGTCGATCGACATAAGAATTACGCAGCCATGGGCGGATTGGTGCCGCTGCCGGCAGCCAATATCGCCAGCGTTACCGCCATCAATCTGCGCATGGTGAAACAGCTCAGCGACCTCTACGGCGTGCCGTTCCAGCGCGACCGCACGCGCTCGCTGATCATCGCCCTGATCGCCGGCGCGGTGCCGACTGGCGCCGGGCTCGCAGCGTCCTCGACCCTGATGTGGATCATTCCGGGCGGGCTCGTTTGGGGTCTCGGCGCGGCCGCGCTGACGGCCGGCGCGCTCACCCGCGGCATCGGCTTGGTCTTCGTCGACAGTTTCGAGGCGGCGATTGTGGAGAGCAGCGGGACGTAGGACGCGCGAAGCTGGTCGCCGGCCACAATCGGGCATGCCACCTCACAGCGACTTCAGACAAAAAGGGGCCGCCTCTCGGCGGCCCAAGGGAGTGATGCACCGCCGGGGGACGGTGCGAGCGCCACCAAAGCAACCCCCCATCGCCGCGGCTGTGACCTTTGTCACTCTGCCGGCATCGGCCCGCGGGCGCGCTCGAACTCAAAATAACTTTGCGCGTTTGCGAATCAGGTGTTTATTCGCGCCCCGTACTGAGTGGTGGG
>JBPYFG010000505.1:0-7218 GCA_051986365.1 Xanthobacteraceae bacterium | reverse complement strand
AGATCATCTGGTCGTGCTTTCACACCGGTATTTTCTCTTCGGCGGCAGCTACGACTGGTACTGGCTGTACGATCCCACCGGCAAAAAGGAGCTCGGACCGCTCGGCGAATTCGATAGTCAGGAAGAGTTGGTTCGCCAGGCGCACGGCGCGTGGTGCGAAAACAAGCCTTAGCGCGATCCGAGTATTAGGCGCCGGTGAAGGGCTCGGCCGGCGCGACGTCGGTCAGTTTGAATTGGACCCGCTCCTCGCCCTGCCAGCGGTCGAACGCAAAGCAGCCGGCGGCGTGCACCTGCCGGCCGCGGCTGTTGCGCAGCGCGATACCGAGCTTCTGGCCGGCTGCTCGAAATGCAATGGCATTCACCGCCGCGCCATCGCCGGATTTCAAGCGCACGCGCATATGCGCCTGGCCCACTTCCTCCGCGTAAGCAATCGTGTGCGCCGGAAGCGCGATGATCGGCTCCGGATTGCCGGATCCGAACGGTCCGGCGCGCGCGATCATGGCGAGGAGAGCACCGTCCGCCGCGGCAGCGGTCACCGCGCCGTCGATTAAGAGGCCGCTCGCCCGGCGCGCCTTCTCGACATCGGCCGCGAGCGTCGCCTCGAGGTAAGCGCGCAGCTCTGCCAGCGTGCCCTTGCGCAAGGTAACGCCCGCGGCCATGGCGTGCCCGCCGCCTTTTACCAGTAGACCGTCAGCGACCGCGCGCCGCACCGCGCGGCCGATGTCGACGCCCGGGATCGAACGCCCCGAGCCGGTGCCGATACCGCCGGGCTCGAGCGCGATGGCAAAAGCCGGCCGGCCGAACTTTTCCTTCAGACGCGCCGCAACGAGCCCGACTATGCCTGGATGCCAGCCCTCGGCCGCGGTCACGATGACTGCACCCTTGTCCTCGACACCAAGCGCGGCATCCGCTTCGGCTTCGGCCTGCGCCAAAGTTTCCTGTTCGATCGCCTGCCGCTCGCGGTTGAGCTGATCGAGTTCAGCGGCGATTTTTGCCGCCTCGATCGGGTCATTCTCAAGCAGGAGCCGCACGCCGAGATCGGCCCGGCCGATGCGGCCGCCTGCATTGATCCGCGGCCCTAGCAGAAAACCGAGGTGCCAGGCCTCGGGCGGGCCGGAAAGCCGGGCCACATCCATCAGGCTGACATGGCCGGGACGCTCGCGCCGGCGCAGCGCGATTAGTCCTTTCGCCACGAAGGCGCGATTGAGTCCGGTCAGCGGAACCACGTCGGCAACCGTGCCCAGCGCGACATCGGCGAGGAATCCGAGGAGATCCGGCTCGGGCCGCTCAGCCTGCCAAAAGCCGCGCGCGCGGAGCATGCGATTGACGGCGACGACCGTCATGAAAGTGAGCCCGACGGCGGCGAGATGGCCTAATCCGGAGAGGTCGTCGCGCCGGTTCGGATTGACGATTGCAAGCGCCGGCGGCAGTTCCTCGTCGGCCTGGTGGTGATCGATGACGACCACGTCGAGGCCCCGCGTTTTCGCTTCCGCAAGGGCTTCGGCGCTGGTTGTGCCGCAATCGACGCAGACCAGCAGCGTGGCGCCGCGCTCGGCAAGCGCGCGTACCGCTTCGACGTTCGGGCCATAACCTTCGAATAAGCGGTCGGGAATATAGATGATCGGCTCGATGCCGCAGTGGCGAAGAAAACGGGCAAGCAGTGCCGCCGAGGTCGCGCCGTCGACATCGTAGTCGCCGAAAATCGCGACATGCTCGGCGCGTATCGCTGCGTCCGCGATCCGCTCCGCCGCCTCCTTCATGGCCGTGAGCACCAGAGGATCAGGCATCGCGCGCTTGATGGTCGGATCGAGGAAGGCGTCGACCGCATCTGTGTCGACATGGCGGCCGGCGATGATGCGAGCCAACAGCTCAGGCAGCGCATGATGCTGCGCGATAGCCAAGGCCCGCGCGGCGCCGCGGTCGTCGAGCCGGTCGCGCCACGCGCGCCCGGTCGCCGAGTTCTCGACGCCGAGGAATAAGCGTTGTTCGGACATCCCGCGATTTCCGGCGCCATGCGGCGCAGCGATCCGGGGACGCTATCTGATTCAGCGAATCGGGGTCAAAACGGCTTATCCCCAGCGATCCCCATCGCGGGCGTGGACCTTATCGGAACTTGTCTAATTGCCGGTGCTCGGCCCTGATCCAGCGGATGGTGCCGCTGGTCGAGCGCCTGACTACGGTTTCGGTCTCGATCAATTCTCTGCCGAACTGCACGCCGCGCAGCATGCGGCCGTCGGTGACGCCGGTCGCCGAGAACAGGCATTCGCCCTTCACCATGTCTTCGATCTGATATTTACGGCGCGGATCTTTGATGTCCATTTTGGCGGCGCGCTCGCGCTTTTCTTCGGTATCGAGCACGAGCCGCGTCTGCATCTGCCCGCCGATGCAGCGCAGCGCAGCAGCCGCTAATACGCCCTCAGGAGCGTCACCGATGCCGAGATAGATGTCGATGCCGGTTTTGTCCGGATCGGCGGTGTGGATGACGCCGGCGACATCGCCGTCGGTGATCAGGCTGACGGCGGCGCCGGCCTTGCGCACCGCCCCGATCAAGTCGGCATGCCGCGGCCGGTCAAGGATCATCGCGGTAATCGCCTCCGGTTTAACGCCTTTGGCCTTGGCGAGGTTGGCGATGTTTTCCTCAGGCTTCGCGTCGAGATCGACCACGTTTTTCGGATAGCCGGGGCCGACGGCGATCTTGTCCATATAAATGTTGGGTGCATGTAAGAGCGTGCCGTCCTCCGCCATCGCAAGGGTGGCAATGGCGCCTGGCATGTTCTTGGCGCAGAGCGTTGTGCCCTCCAGCGGATCAACGGCGATGTCCACTCTTGGCCCGGATCCGGTGCCGACCTTCTCGCCAATAAACAGCATTGGCGCTTCGTCCATTTCGCGTTCGCCGATCACCACCGTGCCCTCGATTGCAAGCCCGCTCAGCTCGCGGCGCATGGCATCGACGGCGGCCTGATCCGACATCTTTTCCGCGCCGCGTCCGCGCAATCGCGCCGCGGCCACCGCGGCCCGCTCCGTTACCCGCACGATTTCGAGCGACAGCGCGCGCCCAAGGCCCGCGTGCTGATCCGAGTGCTGGCCTGCGAGCTGACCCGAGCGTCGGCCGGCGGGCTTCGATGACATGAGGCAATCTCCAGTGGCGACTAAAAGCGAAATGACTTTAGATGAATCGTTATTCCGCTTTAGCCTTTTGTTTGAGCATGATCTTTTCCGAAAACCTGGATCCACTTTTCCGGATCATGCTCTAGAACTCCCGCGGCGCGGCCTTAAATCGCGTCAGGCGCGCTCGATGCGTATGACTTGCGGCCGCCCATAAACAACCCGATCCCGGCGCACCGCGGCAAGGGCCTTGTGGACGGCGTCTTCACTGGTCGCATAGGTGATCAAAATCACCGGCACGGCCTCCTCGGAACGCCCCGGCGACGTGGCGCCGCGCGATCCGGTGTCGTGGCGCTGCACGATCGACTCCAACGAAATCTTCTGCTGCGCCAGACGGCGCGCGATCGTGGCCGCGGTGCCCGGTCGGTCGCGGGCCAGGAGCCTAATGTAATAGCCGCCTTCATGATGCTGCATCGGCGCCTTACGGACCGCAGTCATGTGGGCGGCCGGCCGGCCAAATGGCGGCGAACACACGCCGCGGGCAATATCGGCGAGATCGGCAATGATCGCCGAAGCGGTGGCTTCTCCGCCGGCGCCAGGCCCGACCAGTGTGATTGGCGCGATGCCACCGGCATCGATCGTGACCGCGTTGGTGACACCCATAACCTGAGCGATGGCGGAATCCTTAGGCACCATGGTCGGGTGCACGCGCTGCTCGATGCCTTCGTCAGTTTTCACCGCAACGCCCAACAACTTGACGCGGTAGCCGAGCTCGGCCGCTGCGTTAAGGTCGGCCGGGGTGATCGAGGCAATGCCTTCGCTATAGATCGCGCGCGGATCGATCTTGGTGCCGAACGCCAGGCTCGCAAGAATGGCGAGCTTTTGCGCGGTGTCATGGCCTTCAATATCAAAGCTGGGATCGGCTTCGGCGTAGCCGAGCCGCTGCGCTTCTTTGAGGCAATCGACAAAACTCAACCGCTCCTGCTCCATGCGGGTGAGGATATAATTGCAAGTGCCGTTGAGAATGCCGTAGATGCGCGTGAAGGTCGCGCCATTGAGCCCCTCGCGCAGCGTTTTGACGATTGGAATGCCGCCGGCGACCGAGGCTTCGAAATTGAGCGCAACGGCGTTGCGCTCAGCGATGGCCGCGAGCCGCTGACCATGCGCTGCGAGCAGAGCCTTGTTAGCCGTGACGACAGGTTTGCCGGCGGTCAGCGCGGTCTCAACCGCGAGCTTAGCCGGACCGCCGGCACCGCCGATGACTTCGACCAACACATCGATTGCGGGATCGCGCGCCAGCGCCGCCGGGTCCTCGACCCAGCGAAATTTGCCGGGATTAAAACCGCGTTTCTTATGGCGTGATCGCGCGCTGATGGCGACGACCTCGATCGCGCGGCCGCATCGCGCAATCAGCTTGTCGCGCCCGCGCTCCAGAAGCTGCACGACGGCGCTGCCGACAGTGCCGAGTCCGGCAAGACCGACTTTCAGCGGTTGTGCCATCACGCATCGTCCGGATTGGAAGGAATAAAGACGCGGCCAGTCTCGATCCTGGTCTTGTCCTAGCGCCGCGTCGCCAGTGGGACGACGTTGTGCAGCATTTTCGGCCAGCTTTCAAGGAAGCGCCGGATATTGCGGGCCGCCTGACGAATACGCTGCTCGTTTTCAACGAGAGCGATGCGAACGTGGCCTTCGCCGTGTTCGCCAAAACCGGCGCCAGGAGATACGGCGACTCCGGCCTTCTCAACCAGGAGCGTGGAGAATTCGACGCTACCGAGAGTGCGGAAAGGTTCGGGTATCGGCGCCCAAGCGAACATCGAGGCCGAAGGCGCCGGAACCGGCCAGCCCGCTCTGCCGAAAGACTCCACTAAAGCATCGCGGCGGCGCCGGTATGTGGCGCGCATCTCCTTGATGCAGTCGTCCGGACCGTTGAGCGCCGCGGTCGCGGCTACTTGGATCGGCGTGAAAGCGCCATAATCGAGATAGGATTTCACCCGTCCCAGTGCGGCGATGATCCGCTCATTGCCGACAGCAAAGCCGATCCGCCAGCCGGGCATCGAAAAGGTCTTGGACATCGACGTGAATTCGACCGCGACGTCCAACGCACCAGGGACCTGCAACAGCGAGGGCGGCGGGTTGTTGTCGAAATAGACCTCGGCATAGGCCAGGTCCGACAACACCAGGAGCGAATGCTTTTTCGCAAATGCGACCAGCTCGCGATAGAAATCAAGCGTCGCGACACAAGCCGTCGGATTGGACGGGTAGCACACCACCACTGCGATCGGACGCGGAATGGAGAACAGGACCGCACGCTCCAACGCGCCAAAGAACGCGTCATTGGCTTCGACCGGGACCGCGCGGATTGCGCCGCCCGCCATCAGGAAGCCGAACACGTGAATCGGGTAAGTGGGATTTGGAACCACGATAATGTCGCCAGGCGCGGTGATCGCCTGCGCCACATTGGCGAACCCTTCCTTCGACCCGAGCGTGGTGACGATCTGGGTCTCAGGATTGAGTTTCACTCCGAAGCGCCGCGCGTAATAGGCGGCCTGGGCGCGCCGCAACCCTGCTATGCCGCGTGAAGCCGAATAGCGATCGGTCCGCGGCTTGCCGACCGTCTCTTTCAGTTTTTCCACGACATGCGCCGGCGTCGGCAGATCGGGATTGCCCATGCCGAGGTCGATGATGTCGGCACCGCCATTGCGGGCCACCGCCTTGGCGCGGTTGACCTGCTCGAACACATAAGGCGGCAAACGGCGAATGCGATAAAATTCGTCCATAGGCAATTCCAACACGTCGATGAGCCACTCTCACTACACTATGCGCCGACGATTATCACTTGGTTTCACCGCCGGCCGTCTGCTCGGCGGCGGGTCCTGGCGGCGGCCGTCCGCTAACCTGATTGCCTGACGGCTTTTTGACCGCAGCCGCGGCAGTCGGGGAATTGGCCGAAGAACCGCCCGAAGAACCGCCCGAAGACTTGGCCGACGACTTGCCTGAAGACTTGTCCGAGGACTTGCCGGCAGGCGATTTGGCGGCGGTCTTGGCCGAAGCACCCTGCGCTTCCGCGCTTAAGCGATCGCGCGCGCTGATCAGGTCCTCGGTCGCCTGCTGCACCTGGTTGCGATCGAGGGGCGTATCGTTCCGCGGCGGCGGGATGTCATGAACCGACGGGAACAACGATGGATAATCGGCGCCCGGGGAGCAGGCACCAAGGAGGAGGCAGGCGATGGCTGCCAGCGCAATAAAGGCGGCGCGACGGGACATAAAGCTGCCCGGCAGGCGCGAAATCACGGCTGCGCTATGCACCTTGATGGTTTCTCCGCAACTGCTTTAGCCGCTGATTAATCGGTTATCGATTAAATCGCCCCGGTTAGCAGCCCCTGATAGGGAAATTCCCGTTGCCCCAATGCGTTACAGTGATCAACTCAGAGCCCGCACGAGCAGTCAAGCTAAACTGGTAATATGGCTGAAGCGGGACCGGGCGTTCCCAGGTGGAATAGCGGGCACGGCGCGTTCGGCGCAACACTCACTTGTAGGCCGCATATGAGCGGACCATTTCTGGATAAAGGGCCGATTTGTTCGGCCCCAGAGGAAACGCAGGTGCGGGCTCCATTGCAAGAGACGGCGCAGCAGGATCCTGCTGGCCAGCCGCTCAAGCCAGCAGGACGGCAAGCCATCACGCCGGTCCCGACCAAGATCGGCTCCCTCGACATCGAGCAGTTCTCGCGCAACCTCGCGCGGCTGGTCGAGGAAGGCGGCCGGGCGCTTGCCGCCTATCTCAAGCCCCGCGAGGAAGGCCATGACGACAAGGAACTCGCCGACGAGGTAACGGAAGTCGTCAAGACGCTGGGCGAAGTCGCCGAATACTGGCTGTCGGATCCGCAACGCACCGTCGAGCTGCAAACGAGCCTGGGCAAGGCCTATCTCGATTTGTGGGCTTGCGCCGTACGGCGGCTCGCCGGCGAAGCCACCCCGCCGGTCGCCACGCCGGTCGCGGGCGACAAGCGGTTCAGCGATCCGGAATGGTCGCAGAATCAGTATTTCGATTTTCTCAAGCAGGCCTATCTGCTGACCACCGATTGGGCGAACCGGATGGTCGCCGACGCCGACGGC
>JBPYFG010000504.1:0-4950 GCA_051986365.1 Xanthobacteraceae bacterium | reverse complement strand
CGCGCACCCGCCCGTCACACAAGCGTCATCCGGCTTCGCCAGAACGGGCATTCCCCGGTTTTTGCACGGAGCTCCATCATGCGCAGGCCGCTTCTCCTCGGTACCGCGTTTCTGCAGATCGTCCTCGGCCAAGCCCTGCTCGGCTCGTCTGCCGTGGCACAAGTGCAACCAGTGCAGCCGCACAATGTTGTCCTGTTTATCGCCGATGGCTTGCGGTTCCGGATGGTCGACGACAACACCGCCCCGACAATGGCGGCCATAGCTCGCCAGGGCGTGAGCTTGCGCAACGGCCATGCCCTATTCCCGACCTTCACGATGGCCAATGCTTCGGGCATGGCGACCGGCCACATGCTCGGCGACACCGGCACTTTTTCCAACACGATCTATACCGGCTTCGAGGTTCCCGGCGCGGGCAGTAGCCTCACGCCGTTCCTGGAAAGCGATGTTGTGCTCGGCGATGTCGACGAGCACTTCGCCGGCAATTACCTCGACGAAGCAACGATTCTCAAGCTCGCGCGTGACAGAGGCTACAGCACGGCTTCGATCGGCAAGATCGGACCGGCTTTGGTGTTCGATCCGACCGAACGTTCCGGCGAGCAAACAATACTGATCGATGACGCGACTGGTACGCCCAAAGGCATTCCGTTATCCGCGGAAGTCACTGAGCGGCTGAAAGGCGCAAGCTTGCCGCTTGCTGCGCCGACGCGGGGCGCTAACGGTAGCCCCGGCAATGTCGCCAAGCCCGGCACCTTGAGCGCGAATGTTGTGCAGCAAGATTATTTTGCGTCAGCGACCACCCGGGTCGTGCTGCCGATGTTCAAGGAGCGTAACAAGCCATTTGTCCTGGTGTTCTGGTCGCGCGATCCCGATGGTACGCAACACAATCAAGGCGACAGCTTGAATGCACTCACACCGGGTATCGATGGTCCCACATCGCTCGCTGCGATCCGCAATGCCGATGATGATCTCGCGCGTATCCGCTCGACTCTCAATGAACTCGGTCTGCTCGACACGACTGACATCATCGTGACGTCCGACCACGGCTTTTCGACCATTTCCAAAGAAAGCCTCACCAGCTCGACCGTGAAGACCAAGTTCGCGGACACGCTGCCCGGTCATCTGCCGTTCGGCTTTGTCGCGCTTGATCTGGCCCGTGCGCTCGATCTGCCGCTTATCGATCCGGACGACGGTTACCGGACCATCGGGGAAGGCGAGCACAGCAAGAACGGCAACGGCCTCATCGGCGGCGATCGCAATAAACCGAAGGTCGTCGTCGCCGCGAACGGCGGCTCGGATCTGATCTACATACCCGATGGCGACAAGGCGATGGCAAAACGGATTATCGATGTCCTGCTGGCGCAGGATTACGTCAGCGGAATATTCGTCGATTCCAAGCTCGGCAAATTCCCCGGCACGCTGTCGCTTGACGACATTGCGCTGGAAGGCTCCGCGATCACCCCGCATCCGGCAATTGCAATCAGTTTCCGTTCGTTCGACACCATTTGCGGCGAACCGGTGCGCTGCACCGTCGAAGTTGCCGACACAGTGCTGCAACAGGGCCAGGGCATGCACGGTTCTTTCAGCCGTGGCGATACCTGGAATTTCATGGCCATGCAGGGACCCGATTTCAAAGCGCAGTTTGTTGACGCCGCGCCGGTGAGCAATGCTGATGTCGGGCGGACGATCGCGCAGCTGATGCGTCTGGACGTAAGCGACAAAGGCAAGCTTATCGGACGGGTGCTCTCGGAGACACTGCCCGGCGGCGCGCTGCCCGATGTCTCGAGCCGCGTTATTGCATCCGAGCCGGCGGCCAACGGCCTGGTCACCGTCCTCGACATGCAACAGGTCGGCGCGACGCGCTATTTTGATGTGGCTGGATTTCCGGGCCGGACCGTCGGTCTTTCGATCACCGCGGTGCCGGGATCTACTACCCAATAGCGGCGGGCTTTGCCGCTTAAAGCGCGAGATAATTCCGACGGCTGCGCACGGCCTCGGCGGCAAGCCAATCAAGAATAAAAACGTCAATGGCTTCGTAGCCGGCCGGTAAGTCGAGCGATCCACGGCGGCGCGCCGCCGCGCCCGGCAAAAGCCCGACAGTCATAATCGGGGAGCGCCCAATCAGCGTGGCGATCAAGCCTAGATGTCTGCGCGCTAAAGATGCCATAACTGCTGCCCGTGCCTGGGATCCTGAACGCTTACCGCGCGACATTGTTCCGAGGCCCCGCACCGTTGGCGCAGCGCCAAAACTCGCAATGACATTCAAGGTTGGCTTGCCCGGGGCGTCCATAAGGCAAAGTCACGGCAGCGCCGCCGGCTTGTGTCGCGCTTAAACCGTTCTTGGTGCCCGCAGCGGCGCTCGTCCTTGCCGTGCCGACTTTGGCGCGCCGACGCCGTAGAATGAATCGAACAGGCTGTGCTGATTTGACCCAATTATCAGGACATTATTGCGCTATAGGCCCTTCCAACGAGCAAATAATGTTCAGACGCAAAGGATCGTGAGCAAGGCTGGTATTCACGCCCGCTGCGCCGTACATATGTTTACGAGACTAGCACCGGGTGATCCCCGAGGGAGGTTGCTATGACACTTCAGATTAATGACACCGCCCCAGATTTCGAGGCCGAGACCACAGAAGGCAAAATTCGCTTCCATGACTGGATCGGCAACAGTTGGACGGTGCTATTTTCGCATCCAAAGGATTTCACCCCGGTCTGCACCACCGAACTCGGTACAATGGCGCGTCTCAAACCGGACTTCGACAAACGCGGCGTCAAGATCCTGGGTTTGTCCGTCGACCCGATCGATAGTCACAAGAAATGGTCCGGCGACATCAAGGACGTGGTTGGTTTCGCTCCCAATTATCCATTGGTCGCCGACACCGATCTGAAAATATCCAAGCTGTACGGCATGCTGCCGGCCAGTACGTCCGGTACCTCGGAAGGCCGCACGCCGGCGGATAATCAGACGGTGCGCAATGTGTTCGTGATCGGTCCGGACAAGAAGATCAAGCTTGTCCTCGTCTATCCGATGACGACGGGCCGCAATTTCGATGAAGTGCTGCGGGTCGTGGACTCGCTGCAACTCACCGCCAAGCATCGCGTCGCGACGCCGGCGAACTGGAAACCGGGTGAAGACGTCATCCTCACCGGCGCGGTAACCGACGACGAGGCGAAGAAGCTTTATCCGAACGGGTGGAAGACGGTGAAGCCCTACATGCGCGTCGTGCCGCAACCGCGCTAACGAGTCATCGAGTTTAAGCTGACCATTACACCCCCGCCGCGGCCGCGGCGGGGGTGCCCGTTTGTGTCACGCTCTGATATTAAGGCTGCGATACCCGCAGCAAAGCGGTTTGCGGAGAGGCAATTATGAACTTTGTCATAAATCCGGAAGCACAAATCCAGCCGCCGTTCGCCGCCTTGATCGGCATGAAGGTGACGCATGTTTCTCCTGACAAGGTGATCGCCGAGCTTCCGGTGCGCGAAGAATTAAACAACCGCTTTGGCGCGCTTCATGGCGGCGCAGTCATGGCGCTCGCCGACAATCTCGGCGGCACGGCCACGATCGCCAATCTGCCCAAGGGCGGCCGCACCGCGACCATCGAAAGCAAGACCAATTTTTTCGCCAGCGTTCCCGTCGGCGACATTGCCCGCGCCGAATGCACGCCGCTGCATCGCGGCCGCAGCACCATGGTGTGGCAGACGCGCATTACGCGGGGCGATGGCAGGCTGTGCGCTCTCGTGATTCAGACGCAGATCGTCATCCCGCCAGAGCAGAGCTGAGCCGCGCGCGATTTAAAAACCGAGGAAACAATCTCATGGATGTTCGCGCTGCCGTTGCCTTTGCACCCGGCAAACCCCTTGAAATCACGACCGTCCAGCTCGACGGTCCGCGTGCCGGCGAGGTGCTGGTTGAGATCAAGGCAACGGGTGTCTGCCACACCGATGAATTCACTTTGTCCGGCGCCGATCCGGAAGGCTTGTTTCCGTCTATTCTCGGGCACGAGGGCGCTGGCGTTGTCGTTGAGACCGGCGCCGGCGTGACCTCAGTGAAAAAGGGTGACCGCGTCATCCCCCTGTACACACCCGAATGTCGCAATTGTCCCTCCTGCCTCTCACGCAAGACCAATCTGTGTACCGCCATCCGCGGTACCCAGGGCCAAGGCGTGATGCCCGATGGGACGTCGCGATTTTCTGTCCGTGGCGAGAAAGTCCACCACTATATGGGCTGCTCAACCTTCGCGAATTTCACCGTTCTGCCCGAAATCGCCGTGGCGAAAATCCGCGAGGACGCGCCGTTCGACAAGGTCTGTTACATCGGCTGCGGCGTCACCACCGGCATCGGCGCCGTTCTCAATACCGCCAAGGTGGAACCCGGCTCGAAGTGCGTCGTGTTCGGGCTCGGCGGCATCGGCCTCAACGTCATCCAGGGGCTGCGGCTTGCCGGCGCCGATATGATCATCGGCGTCGACATCAACAACGGCAAGAAGCAATGGGGCGAGCGCTTCGGCATGACCCACTTCGTCAATCCGAAAGAGGTCGGCGCCGATTTGGTGGCGCACCTCGTCAACATGACGAAGCGCGGCGCCGACCAGATCGGCGGCGCCGACTATACCTTCGACTGCACCGGCAACGTCACGGTCATGCGTCAGGCGCTCGAAGCCACCCATCGCGGCTGGGGCCAATCCATCATCATCGGTGTCGCGCCTGCCGGCGCGGAGATCGCAACGCGCCCGTTCCAGCTGGTCACCGGACGCGTCTGGAAGGGCACGGCCTTCGGCGGCGCGCGCGGGCGCACCGACGTGCCGAAAATCGTCGACTGGTACATGGAAGGCAAGATCGAAATCGACCCGATGATCACGCACACCATGCCGCTGCCCGACATCAACAAGGGATTCGAGCTGATGCACGAGGGCAAGAGCATCAGGAGCGTCGTCGTCTATTGACCGCTCGCTG
>JBPYFG010000503.1:0-9446 GCA_051986365.1 Xanthobacteraceae bacterium | reverse complement strand
ACGGCGAAAATCCTGGTCCAGAAACCCGAAATGCGGAACCAGATTTCCTCTCCGGTGACGAGATACAGTCCCTCGAGCACGGCAATGTACGACGCAAGCCCCACCGTGAAGGCCGGCAGCAAGATGTGCCAGGCGATCACCCATGTCCATTGCAGGCGCGACAACAGAACGGGATCGAGCGTCATGGTCGAACACTTTAGTCTGCTCGCCGTAAAATATCTTGTAGAATAGCACCAAGGGCACGGCGGGGGCGCCATGAAGCAAAGGATTACCGGCAATCCGAAAGGTTCGGTGCTGCTGCTCGAACGCGTGTTTGGCCTGGCCAAGGCCGGCACCGATCCGCGCACCGAATTCGTCGCCGGACTGACCACTTTCCTGACGATGGTCTACATCGTCTTCGTTAATCCGCAGATTCTCGGCAATGCCGGAATGGACAAGGGTGCGGTGTTCGTCGCCACCTGTATTGCCGCAACGGTGTCGACGCTGGTGATGGCGTTATACGCCAATTATCCGATTGCGCTCGCGCCCGGCATGGGGCTCAACGCTTTCTTCACCTTCACCGTCGTCTTGACGATGAAATATACCTGGCAGCAGGCGCTCGCCGCGGTGTTCTGCTCGGGCGTGATCTTCTTTTTCATCTCGATCTTCCGCATTCGCGAATACATCATCAATGCGATTCCGCGGAATCTGAAACTGGCGATATCGGCCGGCGTTGGGCTGTTCCTCGGCATCATCGCGCTCGAAGAAGCAAAGATCGTGGTGGCGAGCCCGGCGACGCTGGTCACGCTCGGCGATCTGCGCAATCCGGCGGCGGCGCTTTGCCTGTTGGGTCTCGTGCTGATCGCAGCGCTGAACTACCGTCACGTCGCCGGCGCCACTCTGATCGGCATTCTTGCCGTCACCGTGGTCGGCATTCCGTTGGGGCTCGCCACCTATAACGGTCTGGTGTCGACGCCGCCGTCGATGAGCCCGACTTTGCTGCAGCTCGATTTTTCCCGCGTGCACGAGCCGTCATTTTTGATCGTGGTCTTCAGTTTCTTGTTCGTCGATGTGTTCGACAATGCCGGCACATTGATCGGTGTCACTCACCAGGCCGGCCTGGCCGATGCCGACGGCAATCTGCCCCGGATGAAACAGGCCCTGATTGCCGACAGCTTCGCCGCGATATTTGGTTCGCTCATCGGCACCTCGACTACCACCAGCTATATCGAGAGCGCCGCGGGGGTCGCCGCCGGCGGTCGCACCGGGCTGACCGCGTTTTTTGTCGCGATATTTTTCCTGGCGGCGCTGTTTTTCGCCCCGCTCGCCGGGATGGTGCCGGCCTATGCCTCCTCGGCGGCGCTGCTTTACGTCGCCTGCGTGATGGCGCGCGGATTGGCGGAGATGGATTGGAACGACATTACCGAGACCGTGCCGGGAGTGGTCGCGGCGGTGACCATGCCGCTTACTTATTCGATCGCAACCGGCATCGGACTTGGCTTCATCACTTATGCGTTCATCAAGCTCATTGCCGGCCGCTTCGCCGATGCCAAGCCGGCGGTGCTGGTGCTGGCGCTTATCTTCGCGGTGAAATTCGCGCTGGGATAGAGCGTGTACCGACTGACGCTCGATGTCCGCTCCCGGGTGCAGTCCGGACATTCGGCAAAACGATCGAGTCCCCTTCCAGACCCAGAGCGGACATTCGTGGTTTAGGTGTTCGTAACGATCTGCGACGCGGACTGCTTTGGAAAACGCAATTGTTTTTTGCAATGGTGCCAAGTCGCAAATGCATAGTGATGAAACCTTGTCCATCCGCCGCGTTGACTAACTGCGATGATCAAGCGTGCACCGAGGCACGCTGATTTAGTTCGCTCCGAAACGTACGGAGGACAAGCATGCGCAAGACCCTATTTGCAGCCGCGGCTCTAGCGGCTGTGCTTTCGTTCGGCGCGTCCGCCGATCGGGCGGCAGCGATGACGGGCGCAACGCCGACGGAACTCGGCCTCGCGACCGCTGATGGCGGCGTCGTACAGAAAGCCGCGCTCGTTTGCGGCCGCTGGGGTTGCCGACGGGTCTGGCGGGGAGCGAGGGTGTGGGGACCTCGTCGCCACATCTACGCCTTTGCCGGTCCTTCTTGGGGCTGGGGCTGGCGCCGTCCCGGGTGGGGCTGGCGCGGTCCCGGATGGGGGTGGGGCTGGTAAGCCGGTCACTGCAATGACGGCTGGAGCATGATCCGAGAACTGATCATGCTTCTGAGTTGAGCGCAGTCGGCTAGCGCGCCAGGCCGGCCTCGGTCAACGAGTGATCGTTGGCAGTGACGCGCGAATACGCTCTGAAAAATCAGGCGCGTCGCCAGCCGCCTGCGCGGCCTCGTTGATCCGGGAGCGCCGCCTCAATTCGTCAAATGGCAGTGTCGCGTCTATCCGACCCGAATGGTAGAGATAGCTATCGATCAGGCCGTTGAGGAGATGACGAAAGTCGAACCGGCCTCTGCGACCGGCGGCGTTTGCGTAACGTATGATGTTGATCGTACAGCTATTGCTCAGCAGGTGGTAAAACTCCGGCCGATCGGCGAGTTCGTTGATCCGTTTTAAGTACACCATGAACAGCCGACGCACATTGTCGGGCGATGCGTTCAGGCGATACAGAAACACCGTCTCTTTGCGAAAGTTGGTGCGCACGCGCACAATGTCACGTTCGTCACCGACCACGTAAATCAACCCAAATTGCTTGAAGAGGGAGGCGACAGGATTAAAGCCTTGGCCCGCCTGTGGCCGCGTCTCTATGGAGATACTCAAGGGTAGGGCATTGTCGAAGATGAAGCTGAGGAAGGTATGGCCAATCGGCCCCTTGCTCCAGTAAGACACGAAAAAATCGACGGCGGTCAGATGTGACAGCTGTACCTCTCGCTCTTCCCAGCGCGCCGTGAAATCAGTCAAGCTTCGGTATTCGAAGTTTCGGACACCGGTGATACGCACGCGGTCGCCATCAATCGTCGCCCGTGGCATGACGGCAACTTCCGGACGCCACGGTCGATCGTGAGAGGGAGAAATCGACAGCCACCAGGCGACCACGCCGAGAAACAGCACGATGAAGACCACGGACGCGCGCCGATCCCGCGACAGCCAAAGCAGCCATATTGCTAATGCTGCGAAGGAGATTGCCAACGCGACAGGCAATCCAGCTGACGGCAGATTGGAATAGTAGATAGCCAGGGTCGCCCATGCGATGAGCAAGACCCGAAACAGAAACCATATTCCCCTGATCGGCCAGTTGAAAACTTTGGACACGAAGCCGCCGCCCAAACTTGGTGTAGCTCCCTTAAAATCAGCGCTTGTGTGCCGTGAGTTCATCTAACCCCATCAATCCGATTTTCGGAGCATACAATCTACGCCGCTAACCGCGGCCACCCGCCAGTGCTTTTTTGAGCGCCAGAAAATCCCGCCAGGCGAACCGTTTCTGCAACGGGCTGCGCAGAAGAAAGGCCGGATGAAACGTGGCTAAGGCGCGGATTTCGCGCCGCCCGGTGTCGTAGGAAAACCAGCGCCCGCGCGAACGCGTAATCCCATCCTTAATGCCAAGCAGCGTCTGCATCGCCGGCCCGCCAAGGCACACCAAAATGTCAGGATCGGCGAGCTCGATCTGGCGGCGGATGAACGGCAGGCAGATCGCGGTTTCCTGCGGGGTAGGGGTGCGGTTGCCGGGCGGCCGCCATGGCACGACATTGGCGATGTAAGAAGAAGTGCGGTCGAGACCGATCGCCGCCATCATGCGGTCGAGCAATTTGCCGGAACGTCCGACGAACGGCCGGCCGACAATATCTTCGTCGTAGCCGGGCGCCTCGCCGACAAATATCACGCGGCTTTGCGGATTGCCGTCGGCAAAGACAAGTTGCGTCGCGGTTGCGCGTAGCGCGCAGCCTTCGAAGTCGGTGAGCAGCGCGCGCAATTCGTCAAGCGTCGTTGCGTTTCTTGCCGCTTCGCGGGCTGCCATCACGGCGGCTTCGGGCGAAGCAGGAGCGGCGGATAATCCCGGCCTTTGCGGTGCGCCTTGTGAGCTCGCGATCGATAACGGCGATTCGCTTCGGACCCGTCGTGCCGTTTTCTCCTCCGCTGCAGCGCCAAGCCGCGGCCGGGCGATGTCGTCGGCCATGCGATTAACCGGCTCCTCGCCGAGAAGCGCATCGACGCCGGCATCGAGGTAAAACGCGATCAATTCGCGCGCGGCTTTGGGTTTGGACATCATGTGGCAAGCTCAAGGCGGGATCGCTGCCGCGCCGGCTTTGCCGGCGCAGACCAATTGTCAGCGCGCGAGATTCGTGAACAATCGACCATCAGCTATCGGACTCAAAGTTAGGACCATAAGTTAAGCGCATGAATACATCGGACCTTCCGCCGCGTGAAGCGATGGAGTTTGACGTCGTGATCGTCGGTGCGGGACCGGCCGGACTTGCCGCCGCGATCCGGCTCAAACAGCTGGCGCCGGATAAATCGGTCGTCATCGTGGAAAAAGGATCCGAAGTCGGCGCGCATATCCTCTCCGGCGCGGTCATCGATCCGATCGGGCTCGACCGGCTCATCCCGGAATGGCGCGGCGAGGACACGCCGATCAAAACCGCAGTGACCTCCGACCGTTTCTATGTCCTTGGCGCCACCGGCGCGCTGCGGCTGCCGACCTTGCTGATGCCGCCGCTGATGAGCAATCATGGCAACTTCATCGTCTCGCTGGGTGAGGTCTGCCGTTATCTGGCGCGCAAGGCGGAAGCGCTCGGGGTCGAGATTTATCCGGGCTTCGCCGCCACCGAAACCTTATTTGAAAACGGCGCAGTCGCCGGCATCGCCACCGGCGACATGGGGCTCGCCAAGGACGGCCATCACAAATCCGGATTCGCGCGCGGCATGGAGCTGCGCGGCAAATACACTCTGTTCGCCGAAGGCGCGCGCGGCAGCCTGTCCAAGATACTGATCGAGCATTTCGGGCTGCGGGGTGATCGCGAACCGCAGAAATTCGGCATCGGGCTCAAGGAGCTTTGGCAGGTTGCCCCGGACAAACACGAAAGCGGCCTTGTGCAACACACGCTCGGCTGGCCGCTCGATAACCGCACCGGCGGCGGCTCGTTCGTCTATCATTTCGGCGACAATCTGGTTGCGGTCGGCTTTGTCGTCCATCTGAACTATCGCAACCCCTACCTTTCGCCGTTCGAGGAATTTCAGCGCTTCAAAACGCATCCGCTGATCAGAGATACATTCGACGGCGGAAAACGGATTTGCTACGGCGCGCGCGCCATCACCGAGGGCGGTTGGCAATCGGTGCCGAAGCTCGCTTTCCCGGGCGGCGCGCTGATCGGCTGCGCCGCCGGCTTCGTCAACGTACCGCGCATCAAAGGCACCCATAACGCGATGCTGTCCGGGATGCTGGCGGCCGAACAAGTCGCCGAAGCTCTGGCGGGCGGCCGCGCCAATGACGAGCTTTCGGGCTACGAGCAAGCCTGGCGCGGCTCGCCGGTCGGCCGCGATCTGTGGCGGGTGCGCAACGCCAAACCGTTATGGTCGAGGCTCGGGACGCTTGCCGGCGTCGCGCTCGGCGGTCTCGATATGTGGACCAGCACGCTCGGCTTCTCGGTGCTCGGCACGCTCAAACATGGCAAGCCGGATTTTGAAACGCTCGATCCGGCCGCGAAATGCCGGCCGATCGCCTATCCCAAACCCGATGGGCGCCTCACATTCGATCGGCTGTCCTCGGTGTATCTGTCCAACACCAATCACGAGGAGGACCAGCCGGTCCACCTCCTGGTGCGTGACAATGCTTTGCAAAAATCGTCCGAGCACGACGTCTATGCCGGGCCGGCAGCGCGCTACTGCCCGGCCGCCGTTTATGAATGGGTCGAGGAAGCGGGCCAGCCGCGCTTTGTGATCAACGCGCAGAACTGCGTCCACTGTAAAACCTGCGATATCAAAGATCCCAACCAGAACATCACCTGGGTGCCGCCCGAAGGCGGCGGCGGCCCGAATTATCCGAATATGTGATCGGCGAATCGCGAATGGTGATGGCCAGCGAACGGCGAATGGTGAGTAGCGAGTAGCGATTTGCGGAATGGGCAGGTTTGCTATTCGCGGCTCGCTATTCGCCCCATTGCCCGCCCCGATTTTGCCGCCGTTAGGGCCTACCTCAGCCGTCAGGGCGCGAGAATAACCTCGGCGCTGCCGGGTGTGCGTGCTTGCGGGCTTGCGGCAAAAAGTACATTCTCGCGGCGACCGAGCATAGAAGGCGCGCCGATTCCCGTTCCGCCGGTCCAGTTTTGCCTATGGAGATGTCGTGATTCACTCGCTGCTGCCTCGGCATGCCGCTATTCTCGGCATTGCTTTAGCTTTGAGCTTTCCGTCCCTTGCCGCGCAGGTGCCGGCGCAAGAACAGCTTTCGCCCGAAAACGCGGCCGGCAGCTATCTGGCCGCCCGCCACGCTGGCGCCGAACGGGACTCCGCCCGCGCCGCGGCCTATTACCGCGACGTTCTCAAGCTTGATCCGCGTAATCCCGACCTGCTCAGCCGCACATTCCTGTCCGTGCTGACGGAGGGCAATGTCGACGAGGCGAGCAAGCTCGGCGAACGCCTGCTCAGCATGGATCGTAACGACCGCATTTCCCGGCTGGTGTTGGGCGTGCGCGATCTCAAACAGAAACGTTACGCCTCGGCGCGGCAAAATCTCGCGCAGTCGGTCCGCGGTCCGGTCACCGACCTCACGGCCGCCTTGTTGTCGGCCTGGGCGCAAGCCGGCGCCGGCGACAGTCGCGGCGCGGTCGAGACGCTGGACAAGCTGTCCGGCCCGGACTGGTACGGCATCTTCAAGGATCTGCATGCCGGGCTGATCCTTGATCTGGCCAACGACAAAAAGGGCGCCGGTAAGCGCTTCGCGAGCGCCTATAAAGCCGATTCCCAGGCGCTACGCACCGTGCAGGCCTACGGCCGCTATCTGTCGCGCACCGGCAATAAGGAGGAAGCGCTCAAAATCTACGCCGATTTCGCCAAGCTCCTTCCCGATCATCCGGTCATCAACCAGGAGATCAAGGACATCTCGGCCGGCGCCAAACTGCCGCCTTTGGTTGAGTCAGCGCAGGCCGGGGCAGCCGAAGCGCTTTATGGCCTCGGCGCTTCGATTGGCCGCCGCGGCGGCGAAGACCTGGCGCTAATTTATCTGCAGCTCGCGCTTTATCTGGAGCCGACGCATCCGATGGCGCTGCTTTCGCTCGGTGATCTTTACGAGCAGCTGAAAAAGCCGGACCTCGCGATCAAGGCCTATGAGCGGATTTCGGCAAACTCGGTGCTTGCGCGCAACGCCCAGATTCAAATGGCGGTGGATCTCGACGCGCTCGATCGTACCGACGAAGCCAAGAAGCTTCTTGAGCGCGTCATCGCCGAACGTCCCCACGACACCGAAGCCATCGTCGAGCTCGGCAATATTCAGCGCGCCCGCAAGGATTTCGCCGATTGCGGCGAAACCTATGGCAAGGCGATCGACAACGTGCCGAACCCGGAAAAGGGCAACTGGGTGATGTTCTACTTCCGCGGCATTTGCTACGAGCGCTCGCATCAATGGCCGGCGGCCGAAGCTGACATGAAAAAGGCGCTCGGCCTCTATCCGGACCAGCCGCTCGTGCTTAATTACCTCGGCTATTCATGGGTCGATCAGGGCAGTCATCTCGACGAAGGGATGGACATGATCCGTCGCGCCGTCGACCAGCGGCCCGACGACGGCTACATCGTCGACTCGCTCGGCTGGGCCTATTACCGGATCGGCAATTACGACGAAGCGGTGAAGAATCTCGAGCGCGCGGTCGAGCTCAAGCCTGAGGATCCGACCATCAACGATCATCTCGGCGACGCTTATTGGCGGGTCGGCCGCACCCTCGAAGCGCATTTCCAATGGTCGCACGCCAAGGATCTCAATCCCGATCCGGAAGAGCTGCCGAAGATCGAGGCCAAGCTCAAAGAAGGCCTGCACGCCGACACGTCCTCTTCGACCTCCGCGGCGGCCGCTGACAAGCCGGCCGATGTCGAGAAGACAAAAAAGTCCGACAACGGAGGCTAAGCGGCCTCCTTGGCGTCTGATCTCGTCCAAAGCGCGCCGGCCAAAGTCAATTTGACCCTGCGCGTGCTCGGCCGTCGCGCCGACGGTTACCACGACCTCGAAAGCCTGGTGGCATTTGCGGATGTCGGCGATCGGTTGGCGCTGACGGTCGGCGACGCGCTAACGCTCACCGTGGTCGGACCGGCCGCGGCGCAGACCGGAGCAGAGGCCGATAATCTTGTGACCAAAGCCACCCGCGCACTGGCCGCACGCGTTCCGGGTCTGCGCGCGGGCGCGTTTCGTCTGGACAAGAATCTGCCGGTCGCGGCCGGACTTGGCGGCGGCTCGGCTGATGCCGCGGCGGCACTGCGGCTTCTGGCGCAGGTCAATAAGCTTGCTCCCGACGATCCGCGCCTCCACGATGCCGCGCGCGCAACCGGTGCCGACGTGCCGGTCTGCCTCGATCCACGCTCGCGAATAATGCGCGGCATTGGCGAAATACTGTCGGCGCCACTGCGGCTGCCGCGCCTGCATGCGCTTCTGGTCAATCCCGGTGTCGCGGTGCCGACCAAGCCGGTATTTTCCCGCTGGAAGCCTTCGGCAAATCCGATCCGAGCCTCCGACACCGCTGCCGATTTTGCTGGCTTGCCGAACATGAGGAGCGAGAAAGAACTCTTTCACTGGCTGGCAAGCGAAGCAAACGATCTGGAAGCGCCGGCGATCGCGCTGGCGCCGGTAATCGCCGAGGTGCTGGCGTCGCTGCGCGCGGCCGCCGGTTGCCGGCTTGCCCGGATGTCGGGTTCGGGCGCCACATGCTTTGCGCTGTTTTCGTCAGCCGCCGACAGGGCATCGGCGGGTAACAGCCTGCGCGCCAAATCTCCCGCTTGGTGGATAGCCGAGACGATGCTCGCTTAAGGAGACCGCGTTAACTCCGCCGCACGTCACAGTTGTTTTGGTCCCAGTCGTGATTTTTCTCCGTAGAACTTGTTTGTCTCTCCTCTAACCAGGCGACAAATTTCAAAATTAGGCTGTCCTGACCTATCGCCAGGTAATCAGATCGTTGAGCGCATAAACGTACGGCGCGACGCAGACGGCGATCCAGGCGACCGTACTCCAAAACACAATCTGGTAGCTCATCGGATCCTCCTCTTAGCTGATCAGTGTGCGACTGCGGCCGGTCCGCCGAGCTTCACCTTGCGTAGCGTGAGCGCGAGCGGGACGGCAGCCAGCGAGATCAGCGCCAGTGTCCAGAACACGTCGGTATAAGCGAGGTAGGCCGCCTGGGTCTGAACTTGCTGGCCGATCCAGTCGAAGGCCTGCTGCTGCGCTTGCGCGAGCGAGCTGCCGTGCGCCGCGAAATAATCCATCGCCTGCTTCAGCGTGTCCTGATATTGCGGCGTTGC
>JBPYFG010000502.1:0-6012 GCA_051986365.1 Xanthobacteraceae bacterium | reverse complement strand
GATCAAAATCCCACCGCCAGTGCCCCGTGTGCGCGCGGCTCGGCGGCGCCAACGACACCTTCGGGCGTGATCATGATCGAATTGGCCGAGCCGAACGGGCCCTGTGGGATGATTTTGTCGCCGCCGGCCGCCAGTGCGGCAATGACGTCATCTGGAAAACCCGGTTCGGTATAGACCTGGTCCGGCAGCCATTGCTCGTGCAGGCGCGGCGCGGCAACGGCCGCGGCGATATCCATGCCACGATCGATGACGTTGACGATGACTTGCAGCACCGTGGTGATAATCCGGCTGCCGCCGGGCGAGCCGGTAACGAGAAAAGGCTTGCCGTCCTTGAGCAGGATGGTCGGCGTCATCGACGACAGCGGCCGCTTACCGGGACCGGGCTGGTTTGCTTCCGCGCCGACCAGGCCATAGGCGTTCGGCGCATAGGGCTTGGCGGCAAAATCGTCGAGCTCGTTGTTGAGGAGGATGCCGGTGCCCTCGGCAACCAGGCCGACGCCATAGTCGAAATTGAGCGTATAGGTATTGGCGACCGCGTTACCGAAGCGGTCAACGACGGAAAAATGCGTGGTGTTGCGGCCCTCCGGCTGCGCCACCTCGCCGGCACGGATATCCGCGGCCGCGGTGGCGTGAACCGGATCGATGCCAGCGCGCCACCCGGCGGCGTAATTCTTCGAGGTCAACAGCGAAACCGGGTTCGCCACCCGGTCTGGATCGCCAAGAAACAATGCGCGATCGGCATAAGCGCGCTTCATCGCCTCGATCATCAAGTGCAAGACCCGCGCCGGCTCGCTATGGGCGAAGCTCGCGAGATCGTAGCCTTCGAGGATGTTGAGCATCTCGACTAGAACGACACCGCCGGATGACGGCGGCGCCATGGAAACGACATCGTAACCGCGATAGCGGCCGCGCACCGGCATGCGCTCGGCCGCCTGATAATTTTTCAGATCGTCGGGGGTCATGACGCCGCCCTGCGCCCGCACGGCGGCGGCGATCTTCTCTGCAATCGGTCCCTCGTAGAAAGCGCGTGGGCCCTGCCGTGCGATCATTTCGAGCGAATCGGCAAGGTCGCTTTGCACCAGCCGATCGCCGTCACCGAGCACGCTGCCGTCGGCTTTAAGAAAGATTTTCGCCGACGCCGGCCAGCGCGACAGCCGCACGCGCGCGTTAGGCAGCGAATCCGCGGTTTCGTCGGCAACCGCGATCCCGTCTCTCGCCATGGCGATGGCCGGCGCGATCAAGTCGGCAAGCGTGAATTTCCCCGACCCGTATTTTTGCTCGGCGAGCGCGAAGCCGGCGACCGTGCCCGGCACGCCGATGGCAAGCGCGGAATCGCGCGACTTTGCCGGATCGGCATTCCCGGACGCATCGAGAAAGCTCTTGGCGTCGATGCCGGCCGGGGCGGTCTCGCGGTAATCAATGGTCGTGTCTTTGCCATCTGCCAGGTGAATCACCATAAAGCCGCCGCCGCCGATATTACCGGCGCGGGGATAGCTCACCGCGAGCGCAAAGCCCGTGGCAACTGCGGCATCGATGGCATTGCCGCCGTGTTTGAGAATATCGGCGCCAATCCGCGCCGCGCGCGCCTCTTGCGCCACGACCATGCCGCCATGCGCCACGACGCCTTGAGGCGTGGCGATGGCATCGGCGGCGTGCTCGTCGCCGCGCGCAACGAACGGCAGCACGATGGCGGCGGCGAGCGCAAAGCAGGCAAGACGTCGCAGCGCGAATAATTGCGGATGCATTTTCGGAAGCGCGGCCTTGCTCTACAGCATCGACGGCAGAACGCGGTCGGGCGGGCGATGGCCGTCGAGGAAGGTCTTGATATTGACGATGACCTTTTCGCCCATGTCGACGCGGCCTTCGAGCGTGGCCGAAGCCAAATGCGGCAGCAGCACGACCTTACCGGCACGCGCAAGCTTGATCAGCTTCGGATTGACGGCCGGCTCGTGCTCGAACACGTCGAGACCCGCGCCGGCGATGTGTGCAGACTCGATTAGGCGCGCCAGTGCATTCTCGTCAATCACCTCGCCGCGCGCAGTGTTGACGATATACGCTTCGGAGCGGATCAGCTTGAGCCGCCGCGCCGAAAGTAAATGATAGGTCGCCGGCGTATGCGGGCAATTGATCGAGACGATGTCCATGCGGGCGAGCATCTGATCGAGGCTCTCCCAATAGGTGGCGTGCAATTCCTCCTCGATTTGCGCCGAGACCCGGCGGCGGTCGTAATAGTGGATTTTCAGGCCGAAAGCTTGGGCACGGCGTGCCACGGCCTGGCCGATCCGGCCGAGCCCGACAATGCCCAGCCGCTTCCCCCAGATTCGATGACCAAGCATCCAGGTCGGACTCCAACCGCTCCACTCGCGGTCGCCGGTGAGCACCTGCGCGCCCTCGGCCAAACGCCGCGGCACCGCAAGAATGAGCGCCATCGTCATATCGGCAGTATCTTCGGTCAGCACGCCGGGCGTGTTGGTCACGGTGATGCCGCGCTGCACCGCGGTCGCGACGTCGATATTATCGACGCCATTGCCGAAATTGGCGATGAGCTTGAGCCGCTCGCCCGATTGGCTGAGGACGGCGCGATCGATGTGATCGGTGACCGTCGGTACCAATACGTCGGCGGTTTTCGCAGCCTCTACCAGCTGCGCCTGGGTCATCGGTTTATCGTCCGAATTGAGCCGCGCCTCGAATAGTTCGCGCATGCGCATTTCGACGCTGTCGGGCAGCCGACGGGTGACCACGACCAGGGGCTTTTTGCCCGTCGCCATGCGCTGCCTCTTCGCAGGTGGATCCAATGACCCGTAAATTCAGCCCTGCAATCCGACGTTTTGCAACAGCCGTTTGCGAGTCCCCGCCGTTCAGGTCTCCTTAACCCCGCTCGCCGAAACTAAAGGGCGGGCCGCGGTCCATTAAAACCTCTAGCAGATGGCCATAGTCCAACAAAGTGCACCGGAGTCACGGTGCGCGCGGCCCATAGTGGGAGCGAAGCGAGCGGCAATGGCTCAAGCACCTGTCAGCGCGTGTGTCGCAGCGCATGACAAAGCGTGTGGCCGAGCGATTCTGGCGATCGCCGCCGCGCTAACAGCTCTGCTTGCACTCGGCCACCCGCCGAGGCCGGCTTGGGCCAGCAGCGACGCAGTGACCAGCGGATTGCCGGTTCCACGTTTTGTCAGCCTCAAGGCGGATCGGGTGACGGTGCGTGGCGGTCCCGACAAAGAACATGATGTGGCCTGGATCTATACCCGCGCCGGCTGGCCGGTCGAAATCACCGCGGAATTTGAAAACTGGCGCCGGATTCGCGACTGCGACGGCGCCGAGGGCTGGGTCTATCACTCGCTGCTCTCCGGCAAGCGCACCGCAGCGGTGCAATTGAAAACCAAAACCGACTTGGCACCGCTCTACCAAAGCCCGGACGGACACAGCGCCGTGACCGCGCGCTTGCAAGTCGGCGTGCTCGGATCCGTGAAGCACTGCACCGGGACATGGTGCCAGATTTCCGGCGACGGCTTTGCCGGATGGGTCGAGCAGAGCGCTTTGTGGGGCGTCTATCCCGGCGAAAAGATTGAATGATCGCGATTGCCGCGATCCCCCTTGCTCATCCGTGAGACGGCAAGCGCAAGACTGCGCCACAATTACATAGCCGTACTGGCGATTGGTTGCGTGACGTGAAGAAAATTCAGGCCTGCTTGCGCCGCAATCGGACCACGACGTCGATGCGCGCGATCTCATAACCTTCGGGCGGAACAGGCGCGTTGCCGACCATCACATCGCTAGCTGGAATGTCGAGGAGCTCGTTCTGATCTTCAATGAAAAAGTGATGATGCATCGAATTGTTGGTGTCGAAATACGCCCTTGATCCATCCACCGCTACCTGCCGCAACAGGCCGACTTCGGTAAATTGGTGCAGCGTATTGT
Source organism: Xanthobacteraceae bacterium (assembly GCA_051986365.1). Classification (GTDB taxonomy): domain Bacteria; phylum Pseudomonadota; class Alphaproteobacteria; order Rhizobiales; family Xanthobacteraceae; genus BOG-931. Next base: position 2,097 of record JBPYFG010000502.1, on the reverse strand, counting down.
AGACGGTTGCGAGCGAGACCGGCACTTTGGCGCGGTTCGCCTCTTCATAGAGCATTTCCGCCGTCACGTGCCGGTCGCCCTTGGCAAACAGGATCCAGCCGAGCGCCATACGCTGCCGGGTCGAACGCAAGCCGACGCCGCGCAGCTTGGCCTTGACGTCATGCCAAGGGCAGCCGGTGAGCGCGCGCTCATGCGCCAGCCGATCTTGGGCAAGCCGACCTTGGGCAAGCGCAGTCGGCGCAAAAGCGATCGGCAGTGGCGGTTTCATAACGCACCCTGTTTCATTACGTACCCGTTTTACGGCCCACCGGGACGATTGTTACGGACGAAATCAATATACAACAGTTTTCCGTGCCGCAACCGCGGCTCCCCGCCGGCGGCGCGCCCGCACTATGCGGTTGCGGCATGGGGGGATGCGCCTTTGCCCCGCTATGCCAATATGTTACTGAATCAACGCATTGCCCGGAAATCGCGGAGCTGACCCGCGGATGCAGGAACGCCGCTCGAATTTCGACTATGAGGACCTCCTCGCGTGCGGGAGGGGCGAGCTGTTTGCGCAGGGCCCGCAGCTGCCGCTGCCGCCCATGTTGATGTTCGACCGCATCTCCGAAATCGCCGAGGTCGGCGGGGAATACGGCAAAGGCCTGGTTCGCGCCGTGCTCGATCTCAAACCTGACCTGTGGTTCTTCCCATGCCATTTCAAAGGCGATCCGGTGATGCCGGGCTGCCTCGGACTTGACGCGCTATGGCAATTGCTGGGCTTCTTTCTCGGCTGGATCGGTTCGCCCGGAAAAGGCCGCGCGCTCGGCATGGGCGAAATCAAGTTTTCGGGCCAGGTGCTACCGACGATGAAAAGGATCGTTTACGGCATCGACATCAAGCGCGTGATGCGCTCGAAACTCGTGCTCGGCATTGCCGATGGCTGGCTGTCCGCGGACGGCTCGGTTATCTACCGAGCGCTCGACCTCAAGGTGGGCCTGTTCCGCGATGGCGAGCCGCAGCCCAGCGGCGCGTGAGCCTGCCTGTTGGCCACGCACGATGCAGCAAATGCCGCCGGCTTTCAGACAAGATCATGCGCGGATTGATTACCATAATTCACACCACGAGCGCCGGTTTCGACGGGATCATCTCACGACAGGGCTCTGGCGGGCGAGGCTGACATGAAACGGGTCGTCGTCACCGGAATGGGCATCGTCGCCTCGATCGGCAACAACACGCAGGAAGTGCTGGCCTCGTTGCGCGAAGCAAAATCTGGCATCGTCCGCGCCGACCGCTATGCCGAGCTCGGCTTTCGCTGCCAGGTGCACGGCGCACCCACGCTCGAAGCCAGCGACGCCATCGATCGCCGCGCCATGCGCTTTCTGGGCGGAGGCGCCGCCTGGAATCATGTCGCGATGGAACAGGCGATCCGCGATGCCGGTCTTGAAGAGACCGAGGTGTCGAATGAACGCACCGGCATCATTATGGGATCGGGCGGCCCCTCGACGCGGACCATTGTCGAGAGCGCCGACGTAACGCGCAGCAAAGGACCGAAACGCGTCGGCCCGTTCGCAGTTCCCAAAGCGATGTCGTCGACCGCCTCGGCCACGCTCGCGACCTGGTTCAAGATCAAAGGCGTGAACTACTCGATCTCGTCTGCCTGCGCGACATCCAACCATTGCATCGGCAACGCCTTCGAAACCATCCAATCCGGCAAGCAAGACATCATCTTCGCCGGCGGCTGCGAAGAGCTCGACTGGACGCTTTCGGTCTTGTTCGACGCCATGGGCGCGATGTCGTCGAACTTCAACCAGACGCCGGAGAAAGCTTCGCGGGCCTACGACGCCGATCGCGACGGCTTCGTCATCGCCGGCGGCGCCGGCGTTCTTGTGCTCGAAGAGTTCGACCATGCCAAGGCGCGCAGCGCCAAAATCTATGCCGAGGTTGCCGGTTACGGCGCCACCTCCGACGGTGCCGATATGGTGCAGCCATCGGGCGAAGGCGCGGTGCGCTGCATGAAAATGGCGCTCGCATCGGTGAAACCGCCGGTCGACTACATCAACCCGCATGCCACCTCGACCCCAATCGGCGACCTCAAGGAGATCGAAGCGATCCGCG
>JBPYFG010000501.1:0-3980 GCA_051986365.1 Xanthobacteraceae bacterium | reverse complement strand
CGAAAATTCGCCATGCGAGCATCCTTGGCCCGCTCCGGCATTCGCGCTATGGAGTATGAGAAAGCAACACTGGCGGCCGCTGCCAGATCCGGGAGGGGTTTTATGAGGTTTTCAGCTGACAAATGGCTGGTCTTCGTGTTCGCTGCCGCGCTGGCCTTTGCCGCCGGTGGACCCGCGCTTGCAGACCCGATCATCATCAAATTCAGCCACGTCGTCTCGCCCGACGCGCCAAAGGGCAAAGCGGCCCTGATGTTCAAGGAGCTCGCCGAGAAATACACCAACGGCAAAGTGACGGTCGAAGTTTACCCGAACTCCTCGCTGTACAAAGACAAGGAAGAACTCGAAGCCTTGCAGCTCGGTTCGGTACAGCTCTTGGCGCCCTCGATCTCCAAATTTGGCCCGCTCGGGGTCAAAGAATTCGACGTCTTCGATCTGCCGTTCCTGATGAGCGACGATACGCACGCCCGGCAGATGATGGCGAGCCCGATGATGGGCGAGCTCAACAAAAAGCTGGAAGACAAAGGCGTCGAACCGCTCGCTTATTGGGATAATGGCGCCCACGTCTACACCGCAAACGTGCCGCTGATCGTGCCGGACGATTTTCGCGGACTGAAAATGCGTATCCAGGGCAGCAAGGTTTTGGACGCGGTGGCGCGGCAGCTCGGCGCCATCCCGCAAATCATCGCATTCGGCGAGCTCTATCAAGCTCTGCAAACTGGAGTGGTCGACGGCGAGGACAACGTGCCGTCGAACATCTGGACCCAAAAATTCTATGACGTGCAGAAATATTTGACGGTGTCCTATCACGGACGCCTGACCTATTCGCTGATCACGAATAAGAAGTTCTGGGATGGCCTGCCGGCCGACGTTCGTTCCGGGCTTGATCGCGCGGTGAAAGAGTCGACACAGTTCTTCAACGACACCGCGGCGAAGGACAATGCCGCCGCGCTCGATCAGATCAAGGCGACCGGCAAGGTGCAAATGCACGTCCTTACCGATGCCGAAAAGCAGGCCTGGATTAGCAAGCTGATGCCCGTGCACAAGGAAATGCAGGGCCGGTTCGGCAAGGATTTCATCGAACGGATCTACAAGGAGTCGGGTTTCGTTCCGCCACAGTCCTAGGCCTGTTAGTGCCTTCCCGCGGCGCGGGAAGGCACCAGCTCGCGGGGGCGCCCGGGTGCTCGACCGTATTCTCGACCGGCTTGAAGAATGGATCATCGTCACGCTGATCGCCGCGGCGACCGCGCTTACCTTCGTCGCCGTGGTGCACCGCTATGGCGCCAGCAATTCGGCGAGTCTGGCGCGCTGGGCCAGCATACATCAGTTGTTGCTGCTCAAAGCGGCGGCTAACGCGGTCTACGTCTGGCTGGCCTCAATCAACCTCTCCTGGGCGCAGGAACTCGCCACCTACATGTTCGTGTGGATGGCGAAATTCGGCGCGGCGCTCGGCGTGCGCACCGGCATTCACGTCGGCGTCGACGTCTTCGTCAATCGGCTGACGCCGGCGGCGCGCAAGCCGGTGATCGTGTTCGCGATGTTGTGCGGCGCATTGTTCACCGGCGTGATCGGTACGCTGGGCGCGGTTTACGTCTATAGACTCGATCCCGACCAGGTGTCGCCGGAGCTCGAATGGCCGAGCTGGATGATCTATCTGGCGATTCCGCTCGGCTCCTATCTGATGTGCTTCCGTTTCCTGCAGGTGATGTGGCGCTTCCTGCGCACCGGCGTGGTGCCGCATCAAGCGCACGGCGTCGAATATGAAGAGCCGCACGATACAACACCGCCGACGGCAATTGAGGCGGCGCGATGACGGCGCTGTTACACGTTTCCAAGCCGTCGCCGCCGAATCCGGTCACCTCGGCCATTACCGCGACACTCATCGTCATCATTCCGATTGCGCTGGCGCTGATTTGTTTCGCCGCCAAGCTCCACGTTATCGAGCTGTCGCACACGGTGCGCGCCGAGCTCTTGTTTGCGCTGTTGCTGGCGCTGATGGCGTCGGGGATGCCGATTTCGATCGCGCTCGGCCTCTCGGTGCTCACTTATTTGTTCATACTGTCCGACGTCGATCCGAAGATGGTCGGCCTGAAATTGTTTACCAGCATCGATCGCTTCGAGATCATGGCGATCCCGTTCTTCATTCTGGCGGGGAATTTTCTCACTGCCGGCGGGGTGGCGCGCCGCATGATCGACTTCGCCACCTCGATGATCGGGCACTGGTATGGCGGTCTCGGCCTTGCGGGTGTAGTCGCCTGTGCGTTGTTTGCCGCGATTTCCGGTTCCTCGGTGGCGACTGTGGTGGGGATCGGCTCGATCATTCTCCCGGCGCTGGTGCAGCAAGGCTATCCGCCGCGGTTTTCCGCAGGCGTGATTGCCACATCCGGCGCGCTCGGTATTTTGTTCCCGCCATCCATCAACCTCGTGATCTATGCTGTGGCAACGAGCGGTATGCAGCCGCGCGGCCCGACCGGCGTGGTCGTCGATTCCGCCTCCATCGGCCAGCTCTTCATTGCTGCTTTGGTGCCCGGCCTCATTCTTTCATCGATGCTCGGCGCGACGACCTGGTATCGCGCCTGGCGTTACAATTATCCGCGCATGCCGCGCGCCAGCTGGCGCGAATGCTGGCGCACATTCCGTGAAAGCGTCTGGGGCCTTCTCCTGATCCTGCTGGTGCTGGGCGGCATCTATTCGGGTCTGTTCACGCCGACCGAGGCCGCCGCCGTGGCCGCAGTCTACGCCTTCGTCATTGCCGTGTTTGTGTACAAAGGGCTGCCGCTGAAGGAAGTGCCGGCGGTGCTGCTCAAGGCCGCCTCGATGAGCGCGATGATCCTCTACATCATCACCAATGCGGCGGTGTTCTCGTGGCTGCTCACCTCGGAGCAGATTCCGCAATCGATGGCGGAATGGATGACCGCGCAGGGCTTCGGCATCGTCGCATTCCTTCTGGTCACCAACATCGTGCTGCTCGCCGCCGGCAATTTCATGGATCCGGCGGCGATCACGCTGATCATGGCGCCGATTCTGTTTCCGATGGCGGCGGCGCTTGGCGTGCACCCGGTCCACCTCGGCATCCTGATGGCGGTCAACATGGAAGTCGGGCTCTGCCACCCGCCAGTCGGGCTAAATCTCTACGTCGCCGCCGGCATCACCAAGATGGGAATTACCGAACTCACCGTTGCGGTGCTGCCATGGCTGATCACCATGCTGATCTTCCTCGCCATGATCACTTACATTCCGACGCTGTCGCTGTGGCTGCCGCACGCGCTCGGAATGCTGTAGAGGGGCGGGTCGGTTAATTACTCACCTTCCCGCTCCAGGGAAGGGTGAACGCGCATCGACTTGTTAATCGTGAAAGTCGTCGTCGCGCAGCTCGATCGGCGTGCCGTGCGGCGTACGCGCGCAAGCGCGCTGCCAGGCGTCGCGGGTGCGCGCCAGCACGCCGCGCTCGACCACGCCTTTTTCGGTGAGAATTCGTTCGAGCGTGGCCAACCAATGCTGATAGTAAGTTTCGCCCGTGTCGGGATCGCCGGCCGCCTGCGCCTTCTTGATTTCCTCGCCAAGCGTTGCCGCCCATTCCTTCCAGGTGAATAGGCCACGCTCGTTGAGCGATACGGCCAGCGCGAAGGCTTCCGCCTCCCAGGGCGCACGAAACACCGGGCCGTGCTCGTCACGCGGGATATGCAGGTCGCCATTTCCCGCGAACGGCCGCGGCATTGCCGAATCCGCGCTCATGCCGGCTCCAGATAAGGCTCAAACGCTTCGATAGAGACTTTGAGCGAAGGCTCCGCACTCTCGCCCCACAATTCGGGGCCGTCGAACAGCACGGTGTAGAGCCATTGCGGGTCCTCGCCTTTGCCGATCGCGACGGTGTCGGGAAAGACGTGACAGCCGCGCAGCGCCTCGACCACGCCGACCTTGTCGCGGGCATAACGTGGCAGACGCGTATGCGTTTTCGGGTGAATGTTCTTGGTGCGCACGCG
>JBPYFG010000500.1:0-8213 GCA_051986365.1 Xanthobacteraceae bacterium | reverse complement strand
TCGATCTCGGCCACGGAGTAGGGGATTTCGAAATCCAGAATCCGGGCCGAATTCTTCAGCCGTTCGCTGTGCTCGGTGCCTCTGAAAATCTTGCCGCCATAGGCGCGCTCGCCCTCGAACACGCAGCTCGCATAATGCAGGCCATGCGTGAGCACGCTGATCTTGGATTCGGCAGTCGGGATCAGCTTGCCGTCGAACCAGATCAGGTCGGAACGTTGGTCGAAGGGCACTGCCATGGCAATTGCCTCCCTCGCGTCTTTTGGCCCAATGGGCTCCTTATTCCGGGCCGCGATGGGACTTTTGCACCGAAACCGCAGACCGGTTATGGTCTGCGCCGCTCCTTGAGACGGTCGTGGCGGGCTTGTGCGGTGCTATTGGCCGGCAAGTGCGGCATAAAAGCTGCGGCACTGCCACGGCGGCACTGTCCCGGAGCGACCCGGCCTCAAATGATCTTGCATTGGCAACTTAACAACCGCGGAAAAATATGTCAACATAGCTGACCTAATGGCCAATATCAGCATCATACGAAGCTCGCGTTCAGCAGCCGCACCGGTAGACGCCGCTTTGGCGGCGGACGAACTCTACTTCGATCTCATCGAACTGTTGTTTTTTGCCTACCGCGATTTTGTCAGCGATCCCGACGAAGTACTGGCGAAGCTCAGCTTCGGCCGCGCGCATCATCGTGTCTTGCATTTCGTCAACCGCAATCCGGGTATGAAGGTTGCGGAGCTCTTGGAGGTTTTGAAGATCACCAAGCAATCACTCGGCCGCGTGCTCAAGCAGCTGATCGACGAAGGCTACATCGTGCAGAAAGAAGGCGCCAACGACCGTCGCCAGCGGCTGCTCTATGTCAGCGCCGCCGGCGAAGCACTGGCCTTGAAACTTGCCGGCCTGCAAACCGCGCGCATTGCGCGCGTGATCGCGGAGCTTGGCCCCGGCGCGCGCGATGCGGCGCGCCGCTTCCTCGCCGGTATGATCGATGCCGGAGACCGCGAGCATGTCCTGCGCCTGATCGCACGTTCCGATTCGCTTGCCAACGGCTCGCGGGCGCGGAACGGCGGCCAATGATATTATCAGCCGATTCAACGCAACGAGCGGCGCCAAAGTCTGCGCCTGATCCTGCCGATGACGCGCCGCATGTTCTGGTGGTCGATGATGATCGGCGCATCCGCGCGCTGCTGTCGCGTTTTCTTCGTGCCGAGGGCTACCGCGTCTCCACCGCCGAGACCGCGCTCGACGCCCGCGCCAAACTCGAAGGCTTAAGCTTTGACTTGCTCATTCTCGACGTGATGATGCCCGGTGAAAGCGGCTTCGATTTCGCCCGGACGCTTCGTGCTTCCTCCAACGTGCCGATCTTGATGCTGACCGCGCGCGACGAGAAGGAAAGCCGGATCATGGGATTGGAAATCGGCGCCGATGATTATCTCGCCAAGCCGTTCGAGCCGCGCGAGCTGTCGCTGCGGGTTGCGAACATTCTCAAGCGGGCACGGCCGCCGCGCGCGCCGGCGCCGGAATCAGTGCGCTTTGGCCAATTCGTGTTCCATCTTGCGCGAGGCGAGCTACGCCGCGGCGACGAGGTTATCCGGCTTACCGACCGCGAGCGCGACATGTTACGGATATTGACGTCAAGTCCGGGCGAGACGGTGTCACGCCAGGCGCTCGCCGGCAATGGCGGACCTGTCAGCGAGCGCACCGTGGACGTTCAGGTCAACCGGCTTCGGCGCAAGATCGAGCGCGATCCCGGCAATCCGCTGATTGTGCAGACGGTACGCGGCGTTGGTTATCGTCTGGTGCCCACGACTTGAGCGGCGCAGCAAACTTGAGCGCCCCCTAACTTTGAGCGGCTCATGACCAGTCTCGACGATGGCATCGGACGATTGCGCAATGCCGCGGGGCAACTGATCGCCACAGCCAGCGCCGTCACCAATGCCGCCGCTGCGCTGACCGCGCCAATCACCGGCCCTTGGGACCGGCTCAACCGCGCGATCAAAGCGCTTATGCCGAAAGGGCTCTATGCCCGTTCGCTCTTGATTATCATCGTGCCGATGGTGGTGCTGCAATCGGTGGTGGCGTTTCTGTTCATGGAGCGCCACTGGAGTCTGGTGACGACTTATTTGTCATCGGCGGTGACCCAGGAAATCGCCACGCTGATCGACGTTTATAAAACTTTTCCGCAGGACCCCGATCACGCCCAGTTAATACGCATTGCCCAAGATCGGCTCGGTCTTGTCGTCGACTTCCTCCCAGGCACGCAATTGCCGCCGCCTGGGCCGAAACCATTCTTCTCGCAGCTCGACGGCGCACTCTCCGACGAGATCAGAAAACAGATCGGCCTGCCGTTCTGGATCGATACCGTCGGGCGATCGAATATCGTGGAAATCCGGGTCAAGTTGGACGACACGGTAATGCGCGTGTTCGCCAAGCGCGCCGACGTCTACGACCCGAATTCTTGGATCTTCCTGGTCTGGATGGTCGCAACCTCGCTCGTGGTGCTCGCGATCGCGATCGCGTTTCTGCGCAACCAGATTCGGCCGATCGTGCGGCTGGCCGACGCCGCTGAAGCCTTCGGTAAGGGTCGTGAGGCGTCGAATTTCCGTCCGCGTGGCGCACGCGAGGTCCGGCGCGCCGCCGCCGCATTCCTGGAAATGAAGAGCCGTATCGAACGCGCCATCGAACAGCGTACCACCATGCTTGCCGGCGTATCGCACGACCTGCGCACCATCCTCACCCGTTTTAAGCTCGAACTGGCGCTGCTGGGCGACAGCCCTGAAATCGACGCCATAAAGAAAGACATCGATGAGATGGCAGGCATGCTGGAAGCCTATTTGGCTTTTGCCCGCGGCGATATGGGCGAACAACCGAGCCCGACCGACATCGCCGGCCTGCTGGAGGAGTTGAGACTCGACAGCGAACGGCACGGCCATCGTGCCAGCGTGAACTTCCATGGCCAGCCCGATGTTACGGTGCGGCCGGCGGCCTTCAAGCGCTGCTTAGCCAATCTCGTAGGCAATGCCTCCCGTTTTGCCTCGACCGTGGCAATCACCGGCCATCGCGACCATCGCTGGCTCACGGTGACCGTGGACGACGACGGGCCGGGCATCCCGCTGCAAATGCGCGAGGACGTGTTTAAGCCGTTCCTGCGTCTCGACGACGCCCGCAACCAGGATGAGGGCGGCACCGGCTTGGGCTTGGCGATCGCTCGCGACATCGCCCGCTCACACGGCGGCGACATCATGCTCAGCGATAGCCCGCTCGGCGGATTACGGGCGACGGTGCGCGTGCCGGTCTGAAGCAAATGTAATACCGATTTTCCGAAAAATCATGCTCAAACAAAAAGCTAAAGCGAAATTGTGATTTAACTTGGAAATTATTTGGCTTTAGCGTCTGCCTCACCATCGCATGTTGATGTTTTTGATCTGCGTATAGCTGAGGATTTCGTCAAAACATTCCTCTTCGCCGATTCCGCTTTGCTTCCAGCCGCCATAGGGGGCGCCGATATAGCGCCTGCTCGAATTGATCCACACATAACCGGCTTCGACGCGTTCCGCCGTTTCCATCGCCTTGGCGAGATCGTTGGTGACGATGGCGGCGGTCAGCCCGTATTCGACGCCATTCACTTTTTCGAGCATGTCGTCGTAGTCGTTCCAGGCCATGACTGACATGACCGGTCCGAAAATCTCTTCGCGGGCGATCCGCATCGCTGGCGCGACATTGTCGAATACGGTCGGTGTGATGAACAAGCCGTTGGCGAGCGACGGATCAGACGGTTTGCCGCCGCCGGTCAAGAGCCTGGCGCCCTCAGCTTTGGCGGACTCGATAAAGCGCAAAACGCGATCGAATTGGCGTTGCGAAACGATCGGGCCGACTTCGTTTTCCTTGAGCCAAGGAGCGCCGACCGGGAGCGCTTCGGCGAGCGCGACAAGCTCGGCAATGACTTGTTCGTGCAGCGCGGCATGAACAAAGACACGCGAGGTCGAGCTGCACGACTGCCCCTGCCGATTCATGTTCATACCCTTGATGGCGGCGGCGGCCGCCTTTTTAGGATCGGCGTCAGGAAAGATAACGATTGGATTCTTGCCACCGAGCTCGAGGCTGACGCGCTTGAGACCTGCAGCGGCTATCTGGGCGATGGCCCGCCCGGTCGGCACCGAGCCGACAAAGCCGATGCGGCGCACATCCGGATGCCGTACTAAAGCGGCGCCAGCCGAACCGTCACCGGCAATAATGTTGACGACGCCATCAGGAAATATGCCTGCGCACAACTCAGCAAGCCGCAGGCTCGATAGCGGCGCTTGCTCGGAGCCCTTAATCACGACCGTATTACCGGCGGCGAGCGGCGCGGCCGCCTTCTCCGCGCAAAAACGAAACGGATGATTGAACGGATTGATCTTGGCGACGACGCCGAACGGTTGCCGGCGCGTAAAGTTCAGATGCCGATCGCCCTGTGAGAACGTCTCGCCCTTGATCTCGGTAACCAGGCCGGCGCAGTAGCGCAGCCAATCCGCCGTCCAAATCATGTCGCCGCGCATGCCAACAATAGCATTGCCGGAATCAACCGCATCGATCAGCGCGAGCTCGTCGGCGTTTTCTTCGATGCGGTCGGCAAGGCGCTCAAGGCAGCGCGCCCGCTCCTTGATTGGCAGACGCGACCAATCCTTAAAGGCGGTTTTGGCGGCCTTTACCGCACGATCGACGTCCGCCTCGCTGGCCGATGGAACATCCGCGAGCGTCTCCATATTGGAAGGATTGATCGAAACAAATGATTTATCTTCGGCCGGAGCAATCCATCGGCCGCCGATAAAGAGGCCGCGTGGATTGAAATTGAGCTTCGGTGACTGCATTGCGGTCTCGCCATTCAGGGAACGATGGCAGCGCGGAGCACCGTGCGCTCCGCCGCTTTCTTAAAAGCCGCATCAAGATCCTTGAGCGCAAACTTGGCGTCGACGATGTCCTTGAACGGAAATCGGCTGCGATTTGCCATGACGAAATCCAGCGCCTGGATGAGATGACGCGGATGATAGTTGTGAACGCCGCGCATGGTGATCCAGCGCTTGACCAGCATGTTGGCGTCAATCGTCACATTGGCTTCCGGATTGACCAGACCGGCGAGCACATAGCGCCCGCCGATCCGCAGCATTTGTAAGCCTTGTGGCATCACGTCTGGTATTCCGCAAACCTCGATGACGGCGTCGGCGCCGTCAGGCGGGCAGAGCGTCCGGACCTGCGCCACGAGGGTTTGGGTGCCGCTGCACGAGATATCGATGGCATGATCGACGCCAAAGTTTTTAGCGATCTTCAGTCGCGATGGGACGGCGTCGAGGCCGATGACGCAGCGCGCTCCGCGCGCCTTGGCCATCGCCGCGCCGTAAAGCCCGAGAAGACCGAGCCCCTGGATGACGACGGCATCGCCCAAGCCGATTGCGGCGGCTTCGGTCACTGATGCCATCGTAGCGACGCCGCAGTTGAGCGGCGTTGCCTCCTCGTCGCTCAGGTCGGGCGGAAGCTTGAGGATCCAGGTGCCGGGCAAAATGTAACAATATTCTGCGAAGCCGCCGAGGAAATGCGGATCCTCCGCCGCGAGATCATGGCCGTATTTGCGCAGGCCCCGACACTTCTGCGGGATGTCGTGGACTTCGCGGTAATAGCATTGGCCGTCGAAGAAATATTCGCTCCGGGTGATGCGATCGCCGATCTTGAGTGGGTCGCCGCGCATGTCCCGCTCGATATCTGGGCCAATCTCCTCGATGATGCCGATAATTTCATGGCCAAGAATGCCAGGGCAGGGATTTGGACGGCGGCCTTCGTAGGAATGAATATCCGAGCGGCAAATCGTCGACATGCTCACCCGCACCAAGACTTCGCCACGCCGAACCGGGCGGAGTGGAAATTGTTTGAGAACAAAGGGCGTGTTCGGCGCCTCGTAAACGGCGGCCGTAGCCATGCGTGGCGGCGCGGTTGGCATATCCGTGGTCTAGTCGACGCCGTTTAGCGCGAAATCAAAGATGTCATAGTTGTGCAGGCGATTGATTATCGCGCGCTCGCGATATTGTGCGCGGAGCGGACGTGACAGCAAAAACGGCACTTTCTGCTCGCCGAGCCCGCCATGTGAACGCAGCCGGTGCCCCGCCAATTGGGTGAGATCGTGATCTTGCCGGCGCGCGCCGACGACGGTGTCGCGGTCGCTGAAGACCGCGAAATCCCCCTCCCGGTCAATCGGGAGATCGAATTGCTGGCAGACCTCTTCTTTGGTCAAAGCTAACTCGATGCCGGGCAGGGTGCGCACAAAGGCCATCATGGCGGGAATGTCTCCCGGCCGGCGCAGATGCACGCGCACGAAGGAGCCGAGCGCGCCATGATGGCGAACGAAAGGGTCGGCGATCGGGCAAATGACCCGCACCGCGCCAGCGCCGAACCGCGAGTTTAATTCATCCTCCAGATAAACGACGCGCGGCGTGCCGTCGGCGTTCGACTTGTCGGCCATGCCATGATCGGCGGTGATTGCAACGGTCGCGCCGAGGTCAATAAGCTTGGCGACGACACTATCGACGGCCTGGTGATAAGCGTCGGCCTCGGGTTCGCCGGGCGCGTGCTTGTGTTGCACATAATCCGAAGTCGACAGATACATCAGATTCGGGCGATGCGAGGCCATGATTTTCACGCCGGCATCCAATACGAAAAGCGATAGATCGGCCGAATACTGATCGGGCTGCGGCCGGCCGACGAGCTTTTCGACATCATCGATCTTATTGTCTTTCAAATTGGCCTTGCGCGCATATTCGGAAGAGAAATTGATGCCCGGCATCCTGTAAGCCAATATCTTGAGCAGCTTGTCTTTCGCAGTAATGACCGCGGTTTGCACGCCGGCCCTGCTCAATGCGCCGAGTATGGTGTCGCAACGCAGCCGGCTTGCGTCGGTGATCATGATTTCCTTGCCGGTTTCGGAATCGAGATAGTAGTTGCCGTTGATCCCGTGCACCGCGGGCGGGGCACCGGTCACGATCGAAGTATTATTTGTGTTGGTGGTGCTCGGCATCGAGCAATCGGCGAGGTCGACAAAACCGCTTTCCTTAAATGACTTCATCGTCGGCAGAGTGCCGTTAGCGATACCGTGCTCGAGATAGGCCGGATCGAACCCATCCACCACAATCACGACCGTTGGACGCCGCGGCGCGCGATAGGTTCGGCCGTTAATTTCGACGCCTGTCTCCGCGACGGGCTGTTCGGTGCGCGCAAATGTCGCCACTGGTTTACTCCGGCTGTTACGAATCAGCCTTTTTCGCTTGTCTGTCAAAGACTGAGTTTCCATCAAATCAAACGGTCCATCGATGGGCAGGTCCGCAGATTTGTTGGGCACTGTGGACAGGCTGTGCCCTTCATCGAACTGTCATGAATGCGCCCTAGCGTAAACGCTCAATTGAGTGCGCTCGCCATTCGCTGCGGCAATACATGTCGTGGCGCTGGTTTTGTTGCATGCGCGTCCTTGCCTGAAATTCACGCGGCGATGTCGCCAGCCAGCGTGCGCAGACGAAAAACCAAGAGGCATTCAGATGATGAGACAAGTCCGTTGGACCACGGCTGCCGGCGTTTTCTTTATCTTGACCGCGGCAGCGATTGCCGTCGCGATCACCACGTCGTCAAAGCCGGCCAGCGCCGATGACTGTCCGAACGGCGGGACAGTGCGGTTCGGCGTCGAGCCCTACGATACCTCGGCCCGTTTGACGCCGATCTACGAAAAGATCGGCAAAATTATCGGCGAGAAGATCGGGTGCAAGGTCGAGGTCTATGTCGCCACTGGTTATAACGCTGAAATCGAAGCGATGCGCAATGGTAAGCTCGAAGTCGCCGAGTTTGGGCCACTCGGCTACGTGCTGGCGCATCAAGTAGCGAAGGCCGAAGCGGTCGCAGCGTTCGGCAATGCCCAAAACAAGCCCGTTACCTACTGGGCCAGCGTAGTGACTTATCCGTCGTCCGGTCTCAAGACAGTTGCCGACCTTCGCGGGCATTCCTTTGCGTTTTCGGATGCGGCCTCCACATCGGGGCACTTGTTTCCCGCTTACGGGCTGCGCAAGTCAGGCATCGATCCGGATAAGGATATTACGGCGCTCTATGCCGGCAGTCACACGGCGTCCTTCGAAGCGCTTTACAATCACAAGGTCGACGCCGCCGAACTGAACAGCGAACAGCTCGAATCCGCGACCCAGCGCGGTCATTAC
>JBPYFG010000499.1:0-2905 GCA_051986365.1 Xanthobacteraceae bacterium | reverse complement strand
GATCGACGCGGTTGGCGTGCAGCGTCTGCTCGGAATAGGAGCCCGATTCGGCGTAATCGATGAAGGCGCGCGGGACCTTGCGGTGCGCGAGTCGCCGCAGGTCCTCAATACAGGTGATAGTTGCCATTGGCTCCGAGCGCTCCCCCGGGCCTTTGATAGCACAAAGCGTGCAAGTCTTGCGCCGCCTAAGTCATGCGCCGCCTAAGTCTTGCGTCGCCTAAATCTTGCGCCGCCTAAATCGAGGAACACGCAGCGCGGTAATGGGTTATTCCAGAGCGGCTAGGCGGTGCCGCAGAGCTCAGTCAGGCCGGCCCCGTCGGGCAAACGGTAGCGCCCGCAATCAGCGTGAGCGCGAGACACCGATTGCCACATTGTCCCAGCGGATCGTCACAATGCGAAAAGCACGCCGAAACAAGGATGCCGGCAAAGGTCGGAGCGGCAAGCAGCGCGAAAATGGCGGGCGGCACGACGAGAAGCTCGACAATGCACTCGAACGCGGCTTGGAGGAAACTTTTCCCGCCTCAGATCCGGTCTCGGTGGTGCAGCCGCCGCCGAGCGCACGCGATAAGCACGAAGTGCAAAAACGTTAACGGGAACCTCCCTATCCGCTTGATTTTCATGGCCCTTGGCTGAATATCGCATCGCCCGGACCGGTAGAAATTAGCCAATATTTTTTAAGCGGCCGCCCAAGATGCGGCTAATATCGCGGTTCAGATAGGGGAAGCGGGTGGGGCCGCCAATCATGGTTCGCAAATATTTCGGCACTGACGGGATTCGCGGTCGCGCGAACGGCATCATCACGCCGGAACTGGCGCTCAAGGCCGGTCAAGCGGCCGGATTGGTGTTTCGCCGCGGCGATCACCGGCACCGGGTGGTGATCGGCAAGGATACGCGGCTTTCCGGCTACATGATCGAGACCGCGCTGGTGGCCGGGTTCACCTCGGTCGGCATGGATGTGCTCTTGCTCGGTCCGATGCCGACGCCGGCGGTGGCCATGCTGACGCGTTCGATGCGCGCCGATCTCGGCGTCATGATCTCGGCGTCGCATAACCCTTACGACGACAATGGCATCAAGCTGTTCGGCCCGGACGGCTACAAACTCTCCGACGAGGTCGAGCACGAGATCGAAACGCTGATGGACGCCGATAAGACCAAGCGGCTTGCCAAAGGCGGCGAGCTTGGCCGGGCGAAGCGCATCGACGGCGTCCACGACCGCTACATCGAATTCGCCAAGCGCACCATGCCGCGCAATCTTTCGCTCGACGGCTTGCGCGTCGTCATCGATTGCGCCAACGGCGCCGCCTACCGGGTCGCACCTGAGGCATTATGGGAGCTTGGCGCCGACGTGGTTTCAATCGGCGTCGAACCGGATGGTTTCAACATCAATCACGAATGCGGCTCGACCGCTCCGGAAGTAATGTGCCGCAAGGTACGCGAGATGCGCGCCGACATCGGCATTGCGCTGGACGGCGACGCTGATCGCGTCGTGATCGCCGACGAGCGCGGTCATCTGGTCGACGGCGATCAGCTGTTAGCGGTCATCGCCGAAAGCTGGGCTGAGGATCGTCTGCTCACCAAGCCGGGCATCGTCGGCACGGTGATGTCCAATTTGGGCCTCGAGCGGCATTTGCAAACGCTCAACCTGTCGTTCATCCGCACGCCGGTCGGCGACCGTTATGTGCTCGAATATATGCGCGAGCACGGCTACAACGTCGGCGGCGAGCAGTCGGGGCACATCATCCTGTCGAATTTTACGACCACCGGGGACGGCTTTGTCGCCGCGTTGCAGCTGCTGGCGGTGGTCAAGAAGCGGAACAAGCCGGTCTCGGCGGTCTGCCATCGCTTCGAGCCGCTGCCGCAAGTCATTCGCAATGTGCGCTACCGCAGCGGCAAGCCGCTGGAGCATTCCACGGTACGCAGCGCCATCGCCGATGCCGAGAACAGGCTTAACGGCCACGGCCGCCTGGTGGTGCGCCCGTCCGGCACCGAGCCGGTCATTCGCATCATGGGCGAAGGCGACGACATGGCCATGGTCGAGGAAGTGGTCGACGGAATCGCCGAGGTGGTGGCTGCGCACGCGGCCTGAGTCGAATTATCGCCCACGCGCTATGTCTCGCGCTTAACAACCTCAGTTACGTACTTCTCATACTCGGCGCGCGAGATCACGCCGCCTTCGCGTTCGACGCGGGTGCGATCCCGCGCCGGCAACGCCGCCTGGATATCGTCGACGCGCTTACACGGTGCGATCGGCGTTAACGCGGCACAAATATCGATGGTTCAATTTTTTTGTAATGGTGCACATAGCGCGGGCAATTGCGGAAGATTTCGCTCACCCTCACCCGCACGATCAATTGCGCCTCGGCATAGACCGTCAGCAGCGGATCGTTGTCGTCAACACTGGCGATGCCCTGTAGGCGGAGCCGATGCGGCTTCTCGAAATTAACAAACAGCATGCCGACGTGCCGATTCCCGAGCACGTTGCCCATCGAATAAAACATGCCGTTGCCGTCATAGCAGGGAAAAGCGACGGTCTGGTTGTCGAGGACGCGGACGAATCCCGGATCGCCGCCCTTGTATGAGACGGTCGGCCGGCCCTGGTGATCGATGGTCGACAAAAAGAACATGTCGCGGCTTTCGATGAAGGCTTTGTGCTCCGGAGGAATTTCGGTGAGCACGATTCGCGCTTCGGTATTGTCGGCCAGCCGGCGTGTGTCGAAGCGATCCTGCAGTGAACGATGCAGCGGTCCATACAATCGGCTCATGGTGAGGCGTTCCTGCTGATTCAACTTAAAATCATTTCGCTTTAGCGCGATTTGAGAAAATGCGCGAAGGCTTTCAGCGTGTGCTCGGAAACATAGTGTTCGATGCCCTCGGCATCGGCTTCGGCGGCTTCGCTGGAGACGCC
>JBPYFG010000498.1:0-6419 GCA_051986365.1 Xanthobacteraceae bacterium | reverse complement strand
CAAGCGATATCGAGCGACTGATCCGCGCGCGCATCCCGGACGCCGAGGTCACGATCCAGGATCTTGCCGGCGACGGGGATCATTACAAAGCGACCGTCATTGCCGAGTCGTTTCGCGGCAAGTCACGGGTCCAGCAGCACCAGATAGTCTACGAGGCGCTCAAGGCCGAAATGGGGGGCAGGCTGCACGCCTTGGCGCTGCAAACCGGAGCGCCGGAGCGCTAAGGCCGCCCGATCCGAACGGCTGCGCCGTTCTCCCGGTTAGGGTCATTCCTGGGATCGCATTCTAGGATAAGCCCGTTCGGCAGCGTCCAGGTGGGCGAAGCCCGCGCCATGTGACCATGAAATCCGAGGCGCATGGGCTTTGCACCAGTTTTGCGCTACATATATTTATTGCACGGCGAGCGGATGGGATTCAGCGCGGGGAGGGTTTTCGCGTTGCCCAGCAAGGAAGACGAGAATGGCCATCAATCAGTTCATCGACAACGAGGTCAAGGGAAACGAGTTGGTGCTGTTCATGAAGGGCACGCCGCAGTTTCCGATGTGTGGCTTCTCCGGCCAGGTCGTGCAGATCCTCGATAATCTCGGCGTGGCCTATAAGGGTCTTAACGTGCTCGAGAACGACGAGCTGCGTCAGGGCATCAAGGCGTATTCCAACTGGCCGACCATCCCGCAGCTTTATGTCAAGGGCGAATTTGTCGGCGGCTGCGACATCGTCCGCGAAATGTTCCAGTCGGGCGAGCTGCATTCCCTGCTCAAGGACAAAGGCGTCGCCATGAAGGCGCCGGCGACCACCTGAGACTTTAGCGCTTTTTTACGGCCACGTGCCGTCACCGCGCGGGGCTCCAGCGCGTTTCGCGGCGCGAGGCGTGGCGCTGCGCTTCGTCTCACCGACCTGAACCCCATCGTGATGCCGTTCAGCAAGCCGCACAATCCCTCGCCTGCGCCGACGAATCGGCAGGTTCCCGTGCACCCTAACGGCCCGCGAAGCGCGCAACTATTTCAGGCACACAGGATATGAGTGAATGCGAGCGGAATCTGCTCTAAGCATCGAGCGTCAGATCGAGTCCCAGCCAACACAGCCGATTGACCTCGCGACCTGACTCGGTACTCTCGAAATGCCGGAGAGTGGATCGCCCAATTCCAACACAAATCGCGATAGCACCTCGACACTATCCGAAGACTACTGACATGCTCGGTAAGCTGACGATTGACGCTCTGCCGTTTTACAGTGGCATCGCCATGGGCGGCGCGCTGATCACCGTGGTCGGCGCAGTTGGCATGGTTGCGCTCATCACGTGGCTCGGCCAATGGCGCTATCTGTGGACCGAATGGCTGACGAGCCTCGACCATAAGAAAATCGGCATCATGTACGTGACGTTGGCGCTGATCATGTTGGTGCGCGGCTTCATCGATGCCATGATGATGCGAACCCAGCAGGCGGTCGCACTCGACTCGGATGGCTATCTGCCGCCGGACCATTTCGATCAGATTTTCACCTCCCACGCCACCATCATGGTCTTCTTCGTGGCAATGCCGTTCCTGATCGGCCTGTTCAACGTCGTCGTTCCGCAGCAGATCGGTGCGCGCGACGTGGCGTTTCCGTTCATGAACTCGGTAAGCCTGTGGCTGACCGCGTCCGGCGCCGCTTTGGTTATAATCTCGCTCGTCATTGGCAAGTTTTCTACCGCTGGCTGGAGCGCTTACCCGCCCTATTCGGAAGCGCAGTTCAGTCCGGGCGTTGGCGTCGATTACTGGATCTGGGCGATCCTAGTCAGCGGCGTCGGCTCGATGCTGACCGGGATCAATTTCCTCGTCACTATCGTCAAGCGGCGCGCGCCCGGCATGCGGCTGATGATGATGCCGCTGTTCACCTGGGCGGCGCTGTGTACCAGCATCTTGATAGTGTTCGCCTTCCCGGCTTTGACCGTTGCCGCTGCGCTGCTTGGTCTCGACCGCTATCTCGGCATGCACTTTTTCACCGATGGCGACGGCGGCAACATAGACAACTATACCAACCTTTTCTGGATCTGGGGTCATCCCGATGTCTACATCCTGATTTTGCCGGCGTTTGGCGTCTATTCCGAAGTCGTTGCGACGTTCTCGGGCAAGCGATTGTTCGGCTACGAGTCGCTGGTCTACGCAACTGCGGTCATCACCGTGCTCTCGTTGACCGTCTGGCTGCACCATTTCTTCACAATGGGCGCTGGCCACGATGTGAACGCCTTCTTTGGTAGGGCGGCCCCGCTCATCGCGGTGCCGACAGGCGTGGTGATTTTCGACTGGTTATTCACGATGTATCGCGGCCGGGTACAATTTTCCGTGCCGATGCTGTTTACGGTCGGCTTTATCGTAACGTTTGTCATTGGTGGCATGACCGGCGTTTTGCTCGCGGTAGCGCCGGTCGACATGCACAATACAACCTTCTTGGTGGCGCATTTCCACAACTTGCTGATCCCCGGCGCGCTGTTCGGCTATTTCGCCGGCTACCAGTATTGGTTCCCCAAGGCGTTCGGCTTTCGGCTCGAGGAAAAATGGGGTCGGCGGGCCTTCTGGGCCTGGATCGTCGGCTTCTATCTGGCCTTCATGCCGCTTTATATTCTCGGCTTCATGGGCATGCCGCAGCGCCTCGAGCGCTACTATGTCGCCGACTGGCAGCCCTATCTCATCGTAGCCGAATTCGGCGCTCTCTTCATCCTGTGTGGCATCACCTTCCTCGCCATTCAGCTCGCCGTCAGTATCCGCGACCGCGTCGCGCTTGCAGTCTCGACCGGCGATCCGTGGAACGGCAGGACGCTGGAATGGGCGACGGCCTCGCCGCCGGCAGCCTACAATTTTGCCGTTGTGCCACACGTGCACGGCATCGATGCATGGTGGGCCACGAAGCAGGAGGGGAGGGCGGGCCACAGACCCGCCCGCTTCCACGACATCATCATGCCCGCCGACAGCAGCACCGGCGTCGTGCTCGGAGCGATGTCGTTCGTGTTCGCCTTTGCGATGGTCTGGCAAATCTGGTGGTTGGCCGCCGTCGGCGGGCTCGGCATGTTCGCCGCGCTGCTGTCGCAGACTTTCCGTGATCATGCCGAGCACCGCATCCCGGCAAGCGAAGTCGAATCGATCGAGAACCGCCGGACCATGGCTCCCGCATTCGCACCCGGGGCGCCGACGTGAACGACGCCGTCATCACCTCCGGTCCCAGCGAAGAAACCGAAGCTGAAGACGCCGAACGCACCATCGACGAACAGGCGTACGGCTTTTGGATCTACCTGATGAGCGACGCAATTATCTTCGCGTTGCTGTTCGCGACTTTTGTGGTGATGTCGCATAACACCGCTGACGGGCCTGGCGGGCACGTGTTGTTCCGGCTCCCGAACACCTTTGCGGAAACCATCCTGCTGCTGGCAAGTAGCGCGACCTTCGGTTTCGCCAGCGTTGCGATCGCAGCCGGGCAACGCTGGCGCACAATGGCCTGGCTGAGCGTCACGTTCCTGCTGGGACTCGGCTTTGTCGCCATGAAGATTGCGGAATTCTACGGCATGGCCGCCGCCGGCGCCGGCCCGTGGCGCAGCGGTTTTCTATCGGCCTTATTCACGCTGGTCGGCACTCACGGCGCTCATGTCAGCGTCGGCCTGGTGTGGATCGTCCTCTTGGGATGCGAGGTCGCGTTGCGCGGGCTGAACCCATTCGTCGCCTCGCGCCTCTGCCGGCTGGGCCTTTTCTGGCACTTTCTCGATATCGTCTGGATCAGCATCTTCTCCGTCGTTTACCTGCCGGGGATTCTCTAGCATGCGAGCCCCGCCGCAATTGTCTAAAATGCCGACCACGCCGCACGGCGGGGAAGTCACGATTAAGCCCTACTTGGTCGGCGTCGTTCTAGCATTGGTGCTGACCGCGATTCCATTCGGCCTCGTCGCCACTCGCACGCTGCGGCCGATACAGATTTTTGTCGTCATTGCCGCTGCCGCGATCACTCAGGTCGTCGTCCACCTGCGGTATTTTCTGCACCTCGACTTGAAACCCTCGTCGCAGAACAAACTGATCGCGCTGTGCTTCGCCGCCGTCGTGCTTCTCATTCTGGTGGGCGGCACCCTATGGATCATGTTCGACCTCAATTACCGCATGATGTAAGCGGCGGGGTGGTGACGCGACTGTGACGCGTCAAGACCCCGTTCTCTAATGCGCTCACAGCCCTCGCATCAATAAAAAGTCCGGGATTGTCGCAGCGATCGGCGCGCAAGCCGGGAAACGAATCCTTTTGGCGCTATTTGACGATGCAGCTCTCGAAACCTTCGGTGATCAGCTTGCCGGGCAGATTGCGGCCGATGAAAACGATGCGACTGTCGCGCTTCTCGTCCGCTTTCCACGGCCGCTGATGGTCACCATCGAGAATCATGTGCACGCCCTGGAAGACAAAGCGCTGATCGTCATCTTTGAAAGCGAGAATGCCTTTGCACCGCAGGATATTCGGGCCTTCCTTCTGCACCAGGTCCTGCACCCAGGGAAAGAATTTGTCCGGATCGAGCAGCTCGTCGGTGCGCAGTGCGATCGATTGCATTTCCTCGTCGTGATAATGCTTAAGCCCGCCGTGCGCATGATTGTGTTCGTGGCCATGGTTGTGATCATGATTGTGGTGATGATCATGCTCGTCGCTGCCGAGGAAGTCCGGCTCGAGATCGAGGATGCGATCAAGATCGAAGGCGTTGCGGCCGAGCACCGCGTCGAGCGAAATTTTGGCGCGTTCGGTCTTGTGCAGCTTGGCATATGGGTTGATGCCGCGAATGCGCGCCTCGACATCGCTTAATTCCTCCGGCGAGACGAGATCGATTTTGTTGATCAGAATCACGTCGGCGAATGCGATCTGATTCTTGGCTTCCGGCGCGTCCTTGAGCCGCTCGTTGAGCCATTTGGCGTCGGCAACCGTGACAACGGCGTCGAGCTTAGTCTTGCGGCCGACGTTCGGGTCCATGAAGAAAGTTTGCGCCACCGGCGCCGGGTCGGCGAGACCGGTGGTCTCGACAATGATGGCGTCGAATTTTCCTTTTTGCCGCATCAGGCCGTCGAGAATGCGCATGAGATCGCCGCGCACGGTGCAGCAGATGCAGCCGTTGTTCATCTCGAAGACTTCCTCATCGGCGCCGACCACGAGATCGTTGTCGATGCCGATTTCGCCAAATTCATTGACGATCACGGCGTAGCGTTTGCCGTGAGGTTCGGAGAGAATGCGGTTGAGCAGGGTCGTCTTGCCGGCCCCGAGATAGCCGGTGAGCACCGTCACCGGGACCTTTTCAGACGAAGATTGCTCGGGCATTCCTATCTCCTGGCGTTTGGCGCCTAGCGTCGCGCCTTGCCCCTCACGAGCCGGACCCTATTTAGCAGCTTTTTTTCTTACGTTTCGTGTGGGACACCGTTGACACCTTCTTTTCATGGAGTACGAGATACCCTTTGTATAGGAAGGGTATAGGCGAGGGCGCCAGAGTAATGCCTACGCTCGCGCAGCGTCCCTGCATTCCTTGCCGAGGCGGCGTCGAACCGCTCACGCGCGAACAGTGTGCACCCTATCTCGCCGAGGTTTCCGATTGGGAACTTGACGCGGCGGCACGCTGCATGAAGCGCCGCTTCCAATTTCCCGACTATCGCACCGCCTTGGCGCTCGCCAACGCGGTGAGCGCTCTTGCAGAGGAAATCTGGCATCACCCGGAGCTCGCGTTGGGATGGGGCTTTTGCGACGTATCGTTGACCACCCGGAAGATCGGCGGGTTGCACGAGTCCGATTTCGTGATGGCCGCCCGGATCGATGCATTGGCCTCAGGCCCACTGGATTCCGCCTGGCTGCCGCCGCTCCCTCCGGCGAGGAGAACGAAACAGTAGCGGGCTAAAGCCTACGACAGCTGGCGCGTGCATTCTTAGTTGACGAAGCGCGCTGTCCACGGCTCTCATCCTGGCTTCGCTCCGTAAAATTGGCACCAGCCGTCAGGATTGATCGGGTCGGCCACGATTTTGCAAGAGGCCGGCTCCACAAACTGAATGCAGGTCGAGCATTTCTGGTCGTCTTTTGGGGTTTCCTGATATTTGGCTACTTCGTGAGTTAGTTTGGTTTGAGCCAAGGCAGTACGGGCGGCTGGCGCGCTTAGGATGAATCCTCCCGCAGCAATCGATACACTATTCAATAGAATTGCGCGGCGAGAGGCGCTCCCAGCGGGTCCGGTTGTTGAATTCGACACGGCATTATCTCCCTTGGAGTTTCAGTTGAGGCGAGATTCCTCAAGAAGACCACTTTCCGCTTTCTCGCTCTCGCCGCAAGCTCAAACTTTCCTCCACCCCTTGGGGTTGGTGTGGAAGTCGACACAATATAAACGCTAGAACTCCGGCCGCGTTCAGCGCTGCAGCCTGACGACGCACGCAATCAAGACCAAGGCCGCC
>JBPYFG010000497.1:0-3817 GCA_051986365.1 Xanthobacteraceae bacterium | reverse complement strand
CAATCACCGCAGCGGGGAGAACGCAGCCGGCAAATAGATGTCGGCCTGTTGTGACAACAAATGACCAGGTCCGCCCGGCGGCGGCCAGACGCCATCGGCGACAGCCTTGTCACGCAGCCGCGCGCGCTCGTCGCAGGTCTTATACGGCCAGATATGCATGAAGCGGATCGCCGCGCCGGTGACCGCGACCATCGCCGTCAGTAACGGCGACACGCCGGCGCGGCCCGGGAGGGCCTTGCGCCACAGTTCGATGGTTGGAGCTAGGCCGTCGGGCTTGAGCACATAGCTGCGCACTTCGTAGCACGGCCCGTACGCGCCGGCCTGCAACGGCGGCAGAAAATCGAACGGCACGTAAGTGTCGAGCGAAAGTTCGGTGATGAATTCGCCGATGCCGAGCGGGTTCCGCGCGGTCAGCGCGGCGAAGCGGTGTTCAACGGCTTTGGCGGCGTCGGCCGATTTGCGGATGATCAGAATGCGGTTGAGCGCGCCGATTTCGGAATACCAGCACGCCAGCAGGTTTAAGTCGCCAGCGAGCGTTTTCTCGAGGGCCGCGAGCGCCCGCGGATGCGTGCCCGGCTGCACGGTGGCGATCGTAACGTCATAGGGTTCGGCCAATTCGTCCCTCCTGCTTTTTCACGCACAGCACGCGCGATTGACTGGCCGCGCTGGCCTACCTACCGTGGCCGCAAGAGATTAGGAAACGCGCCGGCGGCCGACAACGTGGGTTGCAAGGCGGGAAACAGTAAATCCGTCATCCTGAGGTGGCCGCGGAGCGGCCCTCGAAGAATGACCGCCCGCAGCACTGACGCGATCGCCATTCGAGGCTCGCTCGCACCCCGGGGTGACGGTTTCGGCTGATTAAGGAGGAAACAATGAAAAGAACCTCGTGGCTCTTTGCCGTGCTATCCATTGCGGCGACTGCATTGGGCGCCAGCACGGCTTTCGCTGCCGACAGCGTCAAGATCGGCGTGCTGATGCCGCTCACCGGCAATGCCGCGGCGGCTGGACAAGCCTCGAAAGCGGCGATCGAGGTCGCGGCCGAGATCGTCAACAATGCTCATCCCGAACTCGGCAATCTGCCGCTTGCGTCGACCGCCGGCTTGCCGCATCTGGGCGGAGCCAAGCTTGACGTTATTTTCGTCGATCACCAAGGCAATCCATCGCTGGCCCAGCAATTGGCGACGCGGCTCGTGACCGAAGACAAGGTCAACGCACTGATGGGCGCCTATCAATCCTCGTGCACTTTCACGGCAACGCCGGTCGCCGAGCGTTACGGCATACCCTTCGTGGTGGGGGATTCTACTGCACTCAATATCACCGGCCGCGGCTTCAAATATGTGTTCCGCGCAACGCCGATCGCCACCGATTTCGCGCGCACTTATTTGCGCTTCTTCGCCGACATGGAGAAGGAAGGCAAGACGATCAACTCGATCGCTATCGTCAATGAAAATACCGACTACGGCACGTCGGTCGGCGACGCGATCGAGGCGGAGGCCAAGAAAAACAATGTGCGGGTCGCGATCCGCATTCCTTACAGCGCCAGCTCGACCGACGTCACCGCGCAAGTCCTGCAGCTCAAGGACAAGAAGCCGGATGTCGTCATTTTCATTAGCTATACGGCAGATTCGATCCTCTACATCAAAACGATGAAGAATTTGGATTACCGGCCACCGATGATGCTTGGCGACGACAGCGGATTTTCCGACCCTTCCTTTATTCCGGCGATCAGCGATATCGGCCAGGGCCTGATGAACCGTAGTGCCTGGGACATCGGCAAGCCCGGTTCGACCACTTACAAGATCAATGAAATGTACAAGGCCAAGACCGGCCGCGACCTCGACGACACGTCGGCCCGCAACATGCAAGGATTTCTGGCGCTGGCGGAGGCGATCGATCGCGCCGGCTCGACCGATCCGGACAAGATTCGCGATGCGCTGACCAAGACCGATCTCAAGCCGGAGCAGCTGATGATGGGCTATCAAGGAATCAAATTCGACGCGACCGGGCAAAATATCCTGGCCTCGACCTATCTCATTCAGCTGCACGGGAAGCACTACGAACTGGTGTGGCCGGAAAAAGCCGCCACCAGTGAACTGCAATGGCCGATGGGCGGCTGGGGGCATTAACGCTCGGATACGACTGATTTCTGCGCGGCACGCGCTTTCCTCTCCCGTCGTGCGGGGAGAGGAATAAAAGCTGAATCAGCCTAGCCGCGCGGGGGGGCGAATGGTTCTTCTTCAGGTCATCGTCGGCGGGCTTCTGCTCGGCGCCATCTACGCGCTGTTTTCCTCGGGGCTGACGCTGATCTGGGGCATGATGAATTTCATCAATTTTGCCCACGGCGAATTCGTCATGCTCGGCATGTATGTCGCGTTTCTGGTCGTCGTCTGGATCGGCGGCGGCCCCGCGATCTTTACGCTGGCGGCGGCGTTCGCGCTTTTGCTGCTTGGCATCGTCATTTATCTGTCGCTTATCCGCTACGTGACCCGCGGCCCGATGCTGGCGCAGATTCTCTCGACCTTCGGTCTGGCTTTGTTTCTTCGCTACACCGCCTTCTATATTTTCTCCGCCAATTTCGTCTCGCTGCCGCAGACTTGGCTCGCCGGCACGATCAATCTCGGCGGCATATATCTGCCGGTGGCGCAGCTCGTCGGCGGCGTGCTTGCTGTTGTCCTGACGCTCGCGCTGCATGTTTTGCTCACCCGCACGGTGATGGGATCGAGACTTCTTGCGGTGGCCGAAGACCGCGCCGCCGCGATGCTGATGGGCATCCGTCCGGATCGCATGCAGATGCTGGCTTGGGGACTGTCCGCCGGCGCTGCCGGGATCGCCGGCGCGCTGATGGCGACCGCTTATCCCTGGTCGCCATCGGTCGGCGAGACTTTCAGCCTTATCGCGTTCGTGGTGGTCGCACTCGGCGGTTTCGGCAGCGTGCTCGGCTCGCTCTATGCCGGCCTCATTATCGGATTGATCCAGGCGATTTCCGCGTTTTGGCTTGGCGCGATCTATAAGGACATCGTCGTCTACGGGCTGTTTGTCGCGCTGCTGTGGTTCCGACCGCAAGGATTGATGGGGAAGGCGTGAACAAAATTCTCTCCCCGCGTCTGTTCATTGTTCTGCTCGCGGCAGTGCTGCTCGCCTATCCACTCGTGCTGTCCGGTGCGTTCTATCGCGATATCGGCGTCACCTTCCTGTTGGCCGCGATTTCGGCATCGGCGTGGAATATCGTCGGCGGCTATGCCGGCCAGGTTTCCGTCGGTCACAGCATGTTCTTCGGGCTCGGCGCCTACACGCCACTGTTGTTCTACACGCTTTGGGGTTGGCCGCCGATGGCGGGCATTCCGGCGGCGATCGCACTGTCGATCGGGCTTTCGCTTTTGATTGGCATGCCGACCTTCCGGCTGACCGGACATTATTTCAGCATGGCCACGATCGCGGTCGCCGAGTTGATCCGGATTTTCACCGGCACCTGGGATTTCGTCGGCGCCGCGATTGGCTTGCAAGGTCCGGCGATTGCGCGGGGCTGGTGGGATCTCACCTTCCGCGGCGAATTGCCGTACTACTACTTATTCCTCGCCGTGCTGGCGCTTTTGCTCGCGGTCACCCGCTTCATCGAGCGCCGCCGCTTCGGCTTTTATCTGCGCGCCATCAAAGCGAGCGAACGCGCCGCGCGCAGTCTTGGCGTTCCGGTGCGGCGCACCAAGATGCAGGCGCTGGCGCTCTCGGCCGCATTCACCTCCGTTGCCGGCTCGCTTTATGTGATCAAGACCGGCTTTATCGATCCCGATAGCGCTTTCGGCATTCTTATCTCGGTGCA
>JBPYFG010000496.1:0-2296 GCA_051986365.1 Xanthobacteraceae bacterium | reverse complement strand
ACAGAACGCTCCGCTAGCGTCCTCGATAGTGATGGCATTGCTCCCCCGGACACCAAGCTGACGGGGATCGACGGATGACCGACCTCAGCGAGATCAAACGCGACCCGCCCTGCAATCGACGCTGGCTACTCCGCCACGGAGCGCTGGCACTCCCAGTCATCCTTGCCGGCATACCGGCGCGCGCCGTCGAGCGGGTCGGCTTGGTCGAGGACGTCAGGGGTGATGCGTTCGCCGAGCTCGATTCGGTTCGCCGCACGCTCGATCGGGCAGCGCCGGTCTTTCTCGGCGACGAAGTCGCGACCGGCGTCACGTCCCGACTAGGAATGCGGCTCGGCCGTGATACGACGATCAGGCTTGGTGAACAGGCACGGCTGAAGATCGAACGGTTTCTGATCGATGCCGGCGGGGAGATGACGCTACTCTCCGGGGCGTTGCTGTTCAATCGACCGCCGCGCGGCGCGCCTGCGCGAGTGCAAATTCGCAGCCCCTTCGCGCTGATCGCGGTACGCGGCACGCGATTCTTCGCCGGGCCGAGCAACGAGCGGTTCGGTGTGTTCGTTGTGCGCGGTTTGGTGACGGTGACCGCGGTGGGTCAGCAAGTAATCTTGCGCGACGGTGAAGGCACGGACTTTGCCTCACCCGGCACGCCGCCGACGCCGGTCAAACGATGGGCGCCAGAACGCATCCGCGCTGCGCTCGCAAGCGTCAGCTGAGTGCGCGAGGCCACCGGCTTCTATATTGTAAAGACACGCCAGCAAACGAAGTGGCCATTTCACTGTTGTCGCAAACAACTGTTCGCCGCGATCGTCCGGCGGTATCTCGATGGGTAGGATACGTCGAGCATTGCAGCAGCGCCCGCCGGTTGCGGCGGGAGCCGCGACATTGACCGTTTTTCTAGCGGCAGCTGTCCTGCTTCCCAAGACCACGAGCGAGGTACTGCGCGACTGGGCCTTCGACATCGAGCTCGCCGGCGGCCAATGGCTGCGTAGGCCGGCAACATCCGACCTGAAGGTGATCGTCGTTGATATCGATCGTGCATCCATCGATGCACTAGGCGCCTGGCCATGGCCGCGGGAGACGATCGCGCGGCTCGTCGAGGCGGTGGCGACCGGTCGGCCCGCCGCGATCGCGATTGATGTGCTGTTCGCCGAGCCTGACGACCGCTCGCCAGCGGCGCTCGCCCGTCGGCTCGGATCGCTGACCGGTCGCGCCGAGATCAGTACGCTGGCAGAAAGCCTGCCGGACGGTGACAAGTGGCTAGTGCGAGCGATCAACAGCGTCCCCGTCGCGCTCGGCTTTGTGCTTAATCCCGATCGCGACGGCGCATTGCCGGGTGCCGCGATCGTGAGCCGCGGGCCGCTGCCGTTTTACGATTTATGGCAAGCCACGGGCGCGATCGGGCCGACGGCGCCGCTCGCCGCGGCGGCGAGGGGGCTTGGCGCGCTCTCGTTACCTGGCAGTGCCGATGGAGCAATCCGACAGGTTCCAGTCTTCGTTGCCGTCGGTGGTAGCTTGATGCCCGGTCTGGCTGCCGAGGCGCTGCGCCTTGTCTCTGGTGCCTCGAGCTATCTTATCGAAGGCGAGCCCCCGACATTGGTGGTCGGCAGCCGGCGGGTTGCGCTGTCGCGCGATGGGCTGCTCCGGCTCGTGCCAGTTGCACTATCGCGTCGCGTCGCCCGCACGCTATCTGCGGTCGATGTCCTTGAGGGACGGGCTGGCGGCGACCGGCTGGCGGGCGCACTGGTGTTGCTCGGCGGTTCCGCGCCAGAGCTCGGCGGTTTGCGCAAGACACCCGCAGACCCGCTGACGCCGTCGGTGCAAATCCAGGCCGATGCCGTCGAGCAGATGGTCTCCGGACGCGTGCCACGCACGTTGGCTGCCGGACCCATCGTGCAGCCACTCTCGGTCCTGGTGATCGGGGCGCTTGCCGTCGGACTTGGCGCCGCCTTATCGCCGGCCATCGGCACCGCAATCTTGACCGCCGCGATCGCACTTCTGTGGATCGCCGCAATCGCCGTGTCGGCGCTCGCGGATCGCCTCGTCGATCCGCTGACCCCCTCCGTTGCGGCCCTACTGGTGTTCACCGTGACTGCCGGCACCGCCTACTCTTTGACGCTCGGCGAGGTCGAGCGCATGGGTAGGTTGCGCCGTTTCCTGCCGCCGCAGGTTGCCGATCTGATCGTCGCCTCCGGAACAGAAAAACAGCTCGAGAGCCATCGCCGGGAAATTACAGCCCTGTTCTGCGACTTGCGCGGCTTTACGGGCTTCTCCGAAAGCTCAGACCCGGAAGACGTGA
>JBPYFG010000495.1:0-2330 GCA_051986365.1 Xanthobacteraceae bacterium | reverse complement strand
GCCAAGAGTGCGGCTGCGGTCAAGGAGGCAAACAACAGGGCCGCAAAGCTCGACGCGCTTGCTAAAAAGGCCAGGCGAGAGGCCACGGGTCGCGAAGCCGCAGCCGAGCGAGCAAGGCTTGCCGCCGCGGCGCTGGAGGCTGCTGCAACGAAAGCAGCCGACTTCGCCGCCAAGCACGAAGCCGCCGCAGCGGAATCAAAAGGCGCCGCGGAGCAACGTCGTTCTGACGCAGATGCGGCAAGGCAGGAGGTGAGGAGGCTCGAGACCGCTGCAAAGAAGGCAAAGCTCGATGCTGCCAACAGCGCGGCTACGGTCAAGGAGGCAAACGTCAGGGCCGCACAGCTCGACGCGCTTGGCAAAAAGGCCAGGCGAGAGGCCACGAGTCGCGAAGCCGCAGCCGAGCGAGCAAGGCTTGCCGCCGCAGAGAAAGCCCGGCGCGAAGCTTCGCAGCAGGCGAAGCGCGAGGCAGCAGAGAAGGCGAGGCTCGAAGCCATCGAGCGAGCGAAGCGTAAAGCTGCCGAGAAGGCGGAGCGCGACGCCGGTCGAAAAGCCGAGCGCGAAGCGGCAAGGCAGGCAAAGCGCGAAGCCGCTGAGACAGCGAAGATCGAGGCTGCCGAACGCGCGCAAGGCGAGGCGGCGGAGAAGGCGGAGCGTGAAGCCGCCCGCAAGGTCGAGCGCGAAGCGGCCAAGGAGGCAAAGCGAGAAGCTGCCAGGGTCGCGAAGATGGAGACTTCCGCACAGGCAGAACGCGAACCTGCGGAGAAGGACGAGGCCGAGCGCGAGGCGGTTGAACGAGCAGAACGCGAGGCCGCGGGAGGTCAGTGAACTAGGCCAAAAGCGATACTCCGCACGAGGATACGCCGACCGATCTTATGTGGATAGTTGTTGTCGGTGGGGTCTCTTACCTCCAATGATCTTCGAACTCATTGATCTGACGAGAATGCAGCATTCAAGGTAGTGCTTGGACAGCCAGCCAGCCCGATTCCCGCGTCGCTCATCCCGGCCGGGACTCCAGTATCTTTAGCAAATTGCTACACGCAAACGTTGAGTTTTGCGGGCAGCAGCATCCAGAGTGCTCGTGAGGGTCAAAAGTGGACGAGGCGAGGGTAATGTTCATGTATGTCCGCTTTGCCCCCGAAAGGGGGATATAGAATCTAGGCACGGCGGGCGTGTTCAGCAGGATGGGCACCCCCGTGGGAATGATTGGGGCACTATGTAACAGACCCTTTGGACCAATGCGCTGCTGCGCCTGATATGGCCGGTAAGCGTCCCGTGATTGCACTTGATTAGTGCTTGACGCCTGTTTTAGCCCAATTCCACGGCAGCAGTTCATCTAACCGGCTCATCGGATGGCCCTCGGTCATGCGCTGCATGATGTCCCTGAGATAGGTGAACGGCTCCACGTCGTTGAGCTTTGCAGAGGCGATGAGGGAGCAAATGGTGGCCCATCGCTCAGCGCCACCGTCCGAGCCGGCGAACAGATGATTCTTGCGCCCCAGTGCGACAGGCCGGATCGCGCGTTCGACGGAATTGTTGTCGAGCTCGATACGGCCGTCGTCCAGGAAGTGACAGAGGGCCGGCCAGCGGGAAAGGGCATAGCGGATCGCCTCGGCGAGGCCGCTGCGGCCAGGAATGCGACCAAGCTGCTCCTCGAGCCAAGGCTTCATCGCCTCGATGAGGGGCCGTGATTGGGTATTGCGCAGACTGCGACGCTCGCCGGCGGTGCGGCCCCGGATCGACGCCTCGATCGCATAGAGCTCGGCAATCCGACGCAAGGCTTCTGCCGCAATTGGCGAGCCGGTCGCCTCGTGCACGTCAAAGAATTTGCGCCGGGTGTGCGCCCAACAGGCCGCCAGCGCGATGTTGCCACGCGCGGTCAGCCGCTCGAATCCGGCATAACCATCAACCTGCAGAACGCCCTTGAATCCTTCGAGGTGAGAGGCGGGTCGCTCAGCCTTGCGATCGGAGCTGTAGAAGTAAACGGCTGCCGGCGGGTCCGGCCCGCTCCAAGGCCGATCGTCGCGCGTATAGACCCATAATCGGCCGGTTTTGGTGCGACCGCGGCCGGGATCCAACACCGGAATTGGCGTGTCGTCGGCGAAGATTTTGTCCGATCCAAACACATGAGCGGCGAGGCGGGCCTGCAACGGCTCCAGCCACCAGCACGCGCCACCAACCCAGTTCGCCAAGGTCGAGCGCTCAATCTCGACCCCGTGCCGCGCGAAGATCTGGCTTTGGCGATAGAGCGGCGTGTGGTCGCAATATTTGCTCACCAGCACATGCGCCAGCAGTGCCGGGCTCGCCATTCCCTTGGCGATGGGACGCTCGGG
>JBPYFG010000494.1:0-5755 GCA_051986365.1 Xanthobacteraceae bacterium | reverse complement strand
GAGTCAGTAATCAGCGGGTCAGTAATCAGAAAGTCAGTAATTAGAAATCTGATTACTGATTACTGACTCCTGATCATCTGGTTGGGACCGGCTTGTCGCCGCGATAATCGTAGAAGCCGCGCTGGGTTTTGCGGCCGAGCCAGCCGGCTTCGACGTATTTCACCAGCAGCGGGCACGGCCGATATTTAGAATCGGCCAAGCCCTCGTGCAGCACCTGCATCACCGACAGGCAGGTGTCGAGACCGATGAAGTCGGCTAGCTCGAGCGGGCCCATCGGGTGGTGGGCGCCGAGCCGCATTGCGGTATCGATCGACTCGACGTTACCGACCCCCTCATAGAGCGTGTAGATCGCCTCGTTGATCATCGGCAGCAGGATGCGGTTGACGATGAAGGCGGGAAAATCTTCCGCCACTGCGATTTGCTTGCCGAGCTTGGCGATGAATTGCTTGGTGGCCTCGAAGGTCGCGTCGTCGGTGGCAATGCCGCGAATGACCTCGACCAGCTCCATCAGCGGCACCGGATTCATGAAATGAATGCCGATGAAGCGTTCCGGCCGGTCGGTCACCGCGGCCAGACGCGTGATCGAGATCGACGACGTGTTGCTGCCTAGGATGGCTTCGGGCTTGAGCGCCGGACACAGCGCGGCAAATATCTTGCGCTTGATCTCTTCCTGTTCGGTCGCGGACTCGATCACGAGATCGCAGTCGCCCAGCTCGTCGAGCGTCGTGGCCGGCGAAATGCGCTTGATCGCCGCTTGCCGCTGTTCGTCGCTGATGCGCTGGCGGCTGACTTGCCGGGCCAGATTGCCGCTGATGGTGGCGAGACCTTCGGTGATGCGATCGGCGGCGATGTCGTTCAGCAAGACATTAAAGCCGGACAGCGCGCAGACGTGGGCGATACCGTTGCCCATCTGCCCGGCGCCGATGACGCCGATCTTGCGAAATGGAGGAGTAGGATCGTTCGCCGCGCGCGCGGGCTGCGCACGCGGGCCGGTTCGTTCTTTGGGGCGTTCTTTGACCTCAACCATTTCGATTCACCTTACACAATTTTACGACGGTCTCGGCTCAGGCGCTAGATTTCGTCAGCGCTTGACCTTGCCGAGCTCCGCCGCAAGCTCCGGCAGGGCCGCATATAGATCGGCGACCAACCCGTAGTCGGCAACCTGAAAGATTGGTGCTTCCTCGTCTTTGTTTATCGCCACGATGATCTTTGAATCCTTCATGCCGGCGAGATGCTGAATGGCGCCGGAAATGCCCACCGCGATGTAAAGGTCTGGCGCCACGACCTTGCCGGTTTGCCCGACCTGCCAGTCGTTCGGCGCGTAGCCGGCATCGACGGCGGCGCGCGAGGCGCCGATTGCGGCACCAAGCTTATCCGCCACCGGTTCGATATATTTGGTGAAGTTTTCGCGGTTTTGCATCGCCCGGCCGCCGGAAATGATGATCTTCGCCGAGGTTAGTTCTGGACGCTCGGACTTTGAGAGCTCTTCACAGACAAAGCCAGAAAGCCCCGGATCGGCGGCCGCGGTGACCGGCTCGATCGGCGCCGAGCCGCCGCCGCCGGTCGCCTGGAACGCCGCCGTGCGCACGGTGATCACCCGCTTTTGTTCGCGCGAGCGCACTGTCTGCACCGCATTGCCGGCATAGATCGGACGCTCGAATGTGTCGGGCGCCACCACTTTGGTGATGTCGGAAATCTGCATCACATCGAGCAAGGCGGCGACCCGCGGCATGATGTTCTTGCCGGTCGTGGTGGCGGGCGCCATCAGGGTGTCGTATGCCCCGGCGAGCGCGACGATCAATGCCGCGGTCGGCTCGGCCAGCATGTGCGCATAAGCAGGCGCGTCGGCGAGCAGGACTTTGCCGACGCCCTCGAGCTTGGCCGCGGCCTCCGCGATCGATTTGCAGTTTTGGCCGGCGACCAGAATGTGCACTTCGCCGCCGACCTGTTTCGCCGCGGTCAGCGCTTTGTTGGTCGCGTCCTTGAGCGAGGCGTTATCGTGCTCGGCGAGAAGAAGCGTAGGCATATTAAACCGCTCCCGCCTCTTTGAGCCTCTCCACCAGTTCGGTGACGCTCTTGACCTTCACACCGGCCTTGCGCACCGGCGGCTCGGCGGTTTTGATCACTTCAAGCCGCGGCTTGATGTCAACGCCGTAATCGGCGGCGGACTTTTCGTCGATCGGCTTCTTTTTCGCCTTCATAATATTGGGCAACGAGGCATAGCGCGGCTCGTTGAGCCGCAGATCAGTGGTGACGATCGCGGGCGTTTTCAGCTTCACCGTCTGCAGGCCGCCGTCGACCTCGCGTGTTACCGTGACCGCATCGCCGTCGAGCGTCACCTTGGATGCGAACGTGCCTTGCGGCCAGCCAAGCAGTGCGGCCAGCATCTGTCCGGTTTGATTGCAATCGTCATCGATGGCCTGCTTGCCCATGATGATCAGGCCCGGCTTTTCGGCGTCGGCGATCGCTTTGAGGATTTTGGCGACCGCGAGCGGCTCGACCGCGCCATCGACCTTCACCAGGATGCCGCGGTCGGCGCCCATGGCGAGCGCGGTGCGGATCGTCTCGCCCGCCTGCGCCGATCCAATCGAGGCGCAGACAATCTCGGTTGCCTTGCCGGCTTCTTTCAGCCGGATCGCCTCCTCGACCGCAATCTCATCGAACGGGTTCATCGACATTTTGACATTGCCGAGCTCGACCCCGGAGCCGTCCGGCTTGACCCGAATTTTTACGTCTTTGTCGATCGCCCGCTTCACGGGCACCAGAATTTTCATGAGGAAGGCACTGCTATTGTTTGTTTAAGCGCTCGCGCTGTTGAGGAATTCGCGCGCTGCTGCAGTGCGGCAAACTACCGGCCCGCACCCGGCCGGTCAACGCCGCTCCGGCGGCGAACCCGGGGCTCGCTAGCGGTTCTCGCCTGGCTTCCAGAGCACGTCGCCCGCGCCTTTGCCGTTGGCGTAACGGCTGGCCACGAAAAGGTAATCTGACAGGCGATTGAGGTATTTGAGCACTTCGGGGGTGACGCTCTCTCCGGCCTTGTCCTTCAGTTCGGCGGTTAACCGCTCGGCGCGCCGGCAAATGGTCCGCGCCAGGTGCAGATGGGCCGCGGCTGGGCTGCCGCCCGGCAGGACGAATGAACGCAGCGGGGCAAGCTCCGCATTGAGGCGGTCGATCTCGATCTCGAGCCAAGTCACCTGTTTGTCGGTGACGGTCAAGCGCGCCCCGCCCGGTCCCTTGCCATGCCCCGGCGTGCAGAGGTCGGCGCCGACATCGAACAGATCGTTCTGGATGCGCGCCAGCGCGGCGTCGAGCGCGGCATCGCCGGCCGTGTGCAAACGCGCGATCCCGATCGCGGCATTGGTTTCATCGACCGTGCCATAGGCGGCGATCCGTAGATCGTATTTCTTGCGCCGCCCACCGCTGCCGAGCGCGGTCGAGCCGTCGTCGCCGGTGCGCGTGTAGATTTTGTTCAGAACGACCATCGCGCTTCACGCAGCTATTTCGCCATGAGCCAGACCGTGAACATGATAACGACGATGGCGATGAATTGCAGCAAGACGCGCAGCCGCATCAGTTGTTGCGAGCGATGGGGCGAGCCGCCGCGCATCATATTCACGAGACCAAGCAACAACACGACGGCGACGGCGCCGATCGCGATTGGAACCCCGATATGGGACATGAAATTGGCCATGGCGCATCATATGTAGCTCGGCTTGGCCGGGAGAGAAAGGCGGGACGCGCGTCATTCCGGATTGCCGCGCAGCGGCAAATCCGGAAACCATAGTCCCAGTTCGTGGATATGGATTCCCGGCTCCTCGCGGAGCCTGTCATCGGGCCACGCGACTTCGCGCGGGCGCGTTGGCTCGGTCCCGGAATGACGCCGGCGAGGACATGCGCTAAGACACCTGCGCGAAGGGAAAACGCCCGCGATGATCGTCGACTTCCAGCACCACTTCACGCCGCGCGAACTGATCAAGCACGATCCGGGCGACCGGCTCGTCCTGCACTACGATGCGCTCGGCGCACCGAGCTACACGGTGCATTCTCTGCTCTACGATCTCGATGAGCACGTGCGCATGATGGAGCTGGCCGGCATCGACACGGCCTGGCTCACCAGCGCGGCCGGCATGTGCGCCGAACTTGAAACCTCGCGGCTCGTCAACGACAAAGCGGCGCAAGCCGAGCGCAATTATTCGGGCCGCTTCATCGGCGCCGCGCATGCGCATCCGCTTGGCGGCCCTGCGGCGTTCAAAGAGCTCGCCCGCTGTCGCCATGAGCTCGGCTTTCAGGGCGTGGTGATCACCTCCGAGTTTGACGGCAAATTCATCGACGATCCGGCCCTTGAGCCGTTCTGGAACGAAGCCGCCAAGCTCGACATGTTCGTCTTCGTGCATCCGGCGCTCAAGCTCAATCACGCCCAGCAATTCGACAGTTACGACACCGCCCGCGCGGTCGGACGTGAATTCTCATTGATCATGGCGACGATCCGCTTGATCAATTCTGGCGTGTTCGACCGCCATCCTGCCCTCACCGTGCATATGGCGCATCTCGCCGGCGGCATCGCCTCAATGCTGGCGCGCATCCGCTGTTTTCAGGATAAGGAATTCTGGGGTACGGCCGGCAACCGGCGCCACGGCCGCAAAGCGGAAAAGGATTTCGATCACTACATCCGGCACAATCTCGTCTTCGACACGGCGGGATTTGCCGGCGGCATCGGCGCGATCAAGGCGGGCTTGAGCGAAATTCCCGCTTCGCGGATGGTATTCGCCACCGACTATCCGCAGGAAATCAGGAAGCGCGAAGCGGTCCGCGATTTCGTCCACGAATTGCGCACGCTCGGCGCCGACGGCGAGCGCATCCTGTCCGGCAATGTGGGTCTTCTGCTCAAGGAGCCGCCGGAGCCGGAGCGAACAAAAGTAGAAGAGCGGACGTTGTAGCGCCGGCGACAATCCGATCGTCAGGCGGCATCGTGGAAAATGACACCGAGTGTATGCCGGCGACCGGAGCGCAGGCGGCTTACTCCGTGCCGCATGTTGACCCGATAAGTTCCGCGAGTACCGCGAACCGGACGGTGGTGGACCGGAAAGATCACGCCCTCGCCCTGCCTGAGCGGCACGACTTCGCCGCGCGATTGCATTCGCGGCCGTTGCTCGGTGAGCAAAAACTCGCCGCCGGTAAAATCGCGTTCCGGCTCGGACAAGAGAAATGCCACTTGAAGCGGAAAGATGTTTTCGCCGTAAATGTCCTGATGCAAACAATTGAAGTCTCCGGGACCGTAACGAAGAAGTAACGGCGTCGGCTTGCTTTGTGAGTCTGAATGGCAGCGCCTCAGATAAGCGGCGTGCGTTGCGGGATATGTTGCCGCGACGCCAAGCGCCTTGTTCCAGCGATTCGCAACCTGCGCCAGGGTCGGATAAAGACAATCGCGCAAGCTGGCGACGATCTGCGGCAAGGGATATGCGAAATACTTGTATTCGCCGCGACCAAAACCGTGCCGCGCCATGACGATCCGGCTTCGAAACAGTTCATCAGAGTCGTAGCTCTCTGCCAAAACCCCGCATTCTTCTGGCGTCAGCAACGATTCGGTAGTCGCACAGCCATAATTGTCCAGACTGGAGATGATCGCGGGCCAATTGAGCGCCGCGACTCGCTCGCCGATCGACGGCGATTTGGCCTGCGCGCTTGATCGTCGAATTTGAGCCATTGCCGCCATGTCTTGACCTGACATGTCTGACCTCACATGTCTTGACCTCAA
>JBPYFG010000493.1:0-6972 GCA_051986365.1 Xanthobacteraceae bacterium | reverse complement strand
GTGCGACGGCGAAGTTGCAGGTCTGGGCGCCGCGCCAACTCGCTTTTTGCAGCTTGCGCAATGGCCCGAGCGGCAAATAGACCGCCGGCAGCAAGCGATTGACGCCGCCGCTCAAGCGCTGGCGCGCTAGAGTGCCGAACGTCCATGTGTGCGCTGCTAATCCTTGCGCCAGAATGGCCGCGGTAAGTTCACGCGACAATAAAATCCGATTGCCGATCACGAACCAGCCAGGCTCATAGAGGCGCCGGTGGGTGGCGATGAAATCGGGTCTGGCCAGGCAATCGCCGTCAAGGAAGATGCACAGTGCGCCTTCGCTGGCGCGAATACCGCGGTTGCGAATCTCGCCACCGCGGAAGCCGCGGTGTTGGTGACGGACATGCTTGAGCGAGATGGTGAGGCGCGGCTTCCAGCTTTCGATCAGGCGAGCAGTCTCGGGGCCTGAGCCGTCGTCGGCGATGACAATTTCGAAGTCGGGGTCCGACTGAGCGGCCAGCGCCCGCAACGCGGCATTGAGCGCGTCCTCGCGGTTGTAGGTCGTGATGATAACCGAAATGAGAAAAGTGCTGCTCACGTTTCGCCGCCGACACGCAATAGGGCAACGCTCCGCATTGACCCTAATCCTCCACCGGCTGCTTCACCGGGCGCGCCCGCTCGACCATCGCGGTAGTCGAGTGGCCGGGCACCAGATCCACCAGAATCACGTCACCGCCGGCGTCTTCCACAACCTCGCGTCCCACCACCTCATCGCGCGTGTAATCGGCGCCCTTGACGAGCACCGCCGGCCGTACCCGCTTGATCAATTCCAGCGGCGTGTCCTCGTCGAAGACGACGACGAGATCGACTGCCTCGAGCGCGGCAAGCACTTCGGCGCGGCCCTCCGCCGGGTTGATCGGCCGCCCTTTGCCCTTGAGCCGGGCGGCGGACGCATCACTGTTGAGACCGACTACGAGCCGATCGCAAGCGGCCCGCGCTTCGGCCAATAGCTTGACGTGACCGCGATGCAATAGATCGAAGCAGCCATTGGTAAAGCCGATGCGCAGGCCATGCCGCCGCCATTCGCGAAGCCGTTCGTCGAGCATCGCCCAGTCAAACACGATCTTGTCCTCGGGCGCGAGCGAGGCCGCGGGCAGAATGCGGTGGCGCAACTCGGTCACGGTCACGGTCGCGGTGCCACGCTTGCCGACCACGACTGCGGCCGCGGCGTTGGCCGCCCGCATGGCCGCATCGAATGGCGCCTTCATGGCCAAGAGAATAGCCATGACGGCAGCAACGGTGTCGCCCGCGCCGGAGACATCGCGCACCTTCACGGGATAAGCCGGGATATGGAGCGGCGCGTGGCCGGCGACCTGAAGGGTCATGCCCTGTTCGCTGCGCGTGACCAGGACAGCTTCGCTGTCGACGATCCGGGCAAGCTCGGCCGCGGCCTTGGCGATTTCGGCCTCGGTGGCAACCGGGCGATGCACGGCACTGCCGAGCTCCTGCCGGTTGGGGGTGATTAGCGTCGCGCCGCGGTAGATGCTGTAATCGTGACTCTTCGGATCGACGACCACCGGTTTGCCGAGTTCACGCGCGCGATCGATGATCGCGCGGATGACCCGCGGTGTGAGAACGCCCTTGGCATAGTCGGACAGGACCACCGCACCGCAATGCGGCAGCGCCGCCTCGGCATGGGCAATCACCGCCGTTTCGCTGGCCGCCGCCGCCGGCCGCGCGGTTTCCCAATCGGCGCGGATAAGATGCGCCGAATGATGTTCGGAGACGAATCGTACCTTGCGCGTGGTGTGGCGGCCGGCTTCGATGACGAGATGGGGAATGACCGAGCCGTTGAGCTTGGCGAACGCTTCCGACAAAATGCGCGCCGCGTCGTCTTTACCGATCAGCCCGATGAATATGCATTGCGCGCCAAGCGCGCCGATATTGCGGGCGACATTGCCGGCGCCGCCGATCTCGATTTCGCTGCGCGCGACCGCGAGCACCGGGGTTGGCGCTTCGGGGGAAATCCGGCTCACCTCCCCGTAGACGAAATCGTCAAGCATGAGATCGCCGACGCAGAGCACGATCTGCTTCGGCACAAGCTTTAGCGCTTCATCAAAATCGAACATCTCTATTGCCGCGGAGCCCTTAGAACCCCCGAGCGTGCTCAGCGATAGCGATCGGCACGATCGAGATAACAGTCGACGTAGCGCTTCACCGCCGCTTCGAGCGGCATGAAATCTGCATTATAGCCGGCGCGCCGAAGATTTGCGGTCTCGGCTTGCGTAAAATATTGGTAGCTGTCGCGGATCGAGGCCGGCATATCGACATATTCGATCGCCGGCGTCCGGCCGAGCGCGGCAAACATTGCGTGCATCAGGTCGCGGAAGCTGCGCGCCACGCCGGTGCCGACGTTGAAGATGCCCGACACCGCCGGCGTCTCGACCAGCCAGCGCACGACCGCGATCGCGTCTTCCACGTAGATGAAATCGCGTTTCTGCTCGCCGTCAGCAATGCCGGTGCGATGCGATTTGAACAGCCGGATCGGTTTACCGGCTTTGGCTTCGTCGAAGCGCTTGGCGACGAGGCTCATCATCTCGCCTTTGTGATATTCGTTCGGCCCGAATACGTTGAAGAACTTCAGTCCCGCCCATTGCGGCGGCAGCTTGTCGCCGCGCCGAAGCCGCTCGACGATCGCGAGGTCGAATAATTGCTTGCTGCAGCCGTAGAGGTTCATCGGCTTGAGCCTGTTGAGAGTGCCGTCCGTCCAGTTATCGGAGTAGCCTTCTTGTCCGTCGCCATAGGTTGCGGCCGAGGAGGCATAGATGAAAGGCGTCCGCGTTGCCGTGCACCAGTCAAGCAGGCGCAGCGACAACCGGAAATTATTTTCCATGACCGCGTCGCCGTCGCGTGCGGTGGTCGAGGAGATCGCGCCGAGATGAATGACCGCTTCGAGCTTTCGCCCCTCAAGCCATTGCCGTAATTCCGCGGGCGGCACGAAATCGGCAATCTTTCGGCGGCCCAGATTGCGCCATTTGTCGTCGCTGCCGAGAAAATCGCTGATCGCGACATCGGCGCGTCCGGCCTCATTGAGGTCGGCGACCACGTTCGATCCGATAAATCCGGCCCCGCCGGTGACCAGCAACATCGATAGTGCAAGACCGGTTTGATGGATGGATCGGCCCCTCCCGATCGCTGCCAAAGCTTTGCCCCAGACTGGCGCGCCGGGCAACTCGCGACCGTGAAACGAGTAAAAGTGAATTTAGATTCATGTTATTAACGATCCGCTCTTGCCTCATTTTCCAGCAAAAACGTCAATGCTTGGGAGAACTTATCGAGGCAGTGGAGTCGGAACAGAAGGGCTAGCGCGCTCACCCATGAGACGTGTTATCGGTGTTGCCCGCGCTGTGGAAAGGACCGCTAAACCGCAGCGCCCGTCGGCACGATGCATCGCAACGCCAGTCACGACAGCAGTCCCATTCTCGTCGTCCCGTATATGTGGATCGGCGATTTCGTCCGCTGCCATTCCGTCATCAAGCTGTTGAATGCGCGTTTTCCGGATCGGCCGGTCGACGTCCTAGCCACGACGCTTTGCGCGCCGCTCACCGACTACATGCCGGGGCTGCGGCGCACGATCGTCGTCGATCTCCCCCGCAGCCGGATCGCCCTCAAAGACCAACGGGCGCTGGCGCGGCGGCTCAAGCGCGAAAATTACGGCAGCGCGCTGATCATGCCGCGCACATGGAAATCGGCCTTGGCGCCATTTTTTGCGGGAATCCCGGAACGCACCGGGTTTGTCGGCGAAATGCGTTTCGCGCTGCTCAATGACCTGCGTTACGGCGAGCGAAGACTGCCGCGCATGGTTGATCGCTGCGCCGCCTTGGCGCTGCCGCCCACCGTGGAGCTGCCGCGCGAATGGCCGATGCCGGAGCTCAAAGTCGCGCGTGCGGAGATTGAAAGCTGGCGCCGTGAGCGCGGACTGGTCTTCGACAACAGACCGGTCATTGCACTCGCACCTGGCGCAGTTGGGCCATCGAAGAGGTGGCCGCCAAGCGCCTATGCCGCACTGACGCAGCGACTGATCGCGGAGGGATTTGCTGTCTGGGTGGTCGGCGGACCCGAGGAGAAGTCGCTTGCCGCTGAAATCATCGGCGACACGACGGCGCGCGATCTTACCGGTCATGATTTGCGCAACGCGATTCTCGCGCTCGCGGCAGCAGCGGTCGCGGTTTCGAATGATTCCGGACTTCTGCATGTCGCCGCCGCGGCGGGAACTCCGGCCATCGGAATCTTTGGCCCCACCAGCCCCTGGCATTGGGCGCCATTGAACCCGCTTGCGGCGACGATCGAGACAAAAAGCAACGTTGAATGTCGGCCATGCCACAAACCGGTCTGCCGGCTCGTGCATCACCGGTGCATGCGCGACATTCTGCCGGAGGACGTCTTGACCGTGGTTCGCCAGTCGTTCCCGCCGCTTGTTCCCGCGGCGTAGAAAGATGGTGCAAGCTCGTGAAATTCCCTTGAAAACTCCACACTATCCGGGCATGCAACGCTAGACGGCGCAGCGTCGCCGCAACGGGGTTAGGATCGGGGATGACAGCCGGCGTGACCGAGGCATCGCACCGCTATTCGACCTATGCGCTGGTGCGCCGTCTTTTGCTCGACGAAGCGCTTCGCTATTGGCCGCGTTACGCCATCGCCTTTTTGTTGATGGGAATTACAGCCGCGGCCACCGCGCTCACCGCCTATCTTCTCGGCACGATGACCAATGAAGCCTACGTCAAACACAATTTCCACGGCATCGTAGTCATTGGCGTGATCGCGATCGGAATTTTCGCGGTCAAGGGGTTTGCCACCTATGGCTCGTCGGTCATGCTATCATGGATCGGCAACAGCATCATTGCCGGCAATCAGCGGCGTCTGTTCGACAAGCTGCTGCAGCAAAACGTCGGGTTTTTCGCCGATCGGCACTCCTCGGAATTCATCGCGCGGCTGACCACCGGTGCCGCCGCGGTCAGTCAGGTGATCAATCTCCTGATCACGGCGATCGGTCGCGATCTGATGTCGCTCGTTGGATTGACGATCGTCATGGTGATTCAAGATCCAATCATGGCTCTGATCGGCTTTGTCATGGCGCCGCCCGCGTTCTTCGTCCTGCGCAAGCTCATTCGCCGCGTGCGCAACATCGCGCGCATGCAATTCACCGGCGGCACGCGGATC
Source organism: Xanthobacteraceae bacterium (assembly GCA_051986365.1). Lineage (GTDB taxonomy): Bacteria > Pseudomonadota > Alphaproteobacteria > Rhizobiales > Xanthobacteraceae > BOG-931. The sequence goes on along the minus strand of JBPYFG010000493.1, from coordinate 1,779 downwards.
ATCGAGACCATGCAAGAGGCCTTGCAGGGCTTGCGCATGGTCAAGGCTTTCGCGCTCGAAGACGAGATGCGGCGCCGGCTGGATCAGAGCGTTGCCGACGTGCAGCACGAGTCCAACAAGATGGCGCGGGTCTCCAACCGCGCCAGCCCGCTAATGGAAATGCTCGGCGGCTTTGCGGTCGCGCTCGCCACGATCTACGGCGGCTACCGCGTTATCGAGACTGGCGCGACGCCGGGTGCCTTCGTCTCGTTCCTGGCCGCATTTCTACTCGCCTACGAGCCGGCCAAGCGGCTGGCCCGGCTGAATATCGATCTCAACAATAACCTCGTCGGCGTGCGAGTTCTCTATGAGGTCATCGACAACCCGGCGGGCGAGCCGAACGATGAAAATCTGCCGCCGCTGAAGCTGACAAAAGCACGCATCGAATTCGCCGATGTGCATTTCGCTTATCGCGATCACACCCCGGTTCTGCGCGGCATGAGCTTTGTCGCGGAGCCGGGCAAGGTTACGGCGCTGGTCGGACCGTCGGGCGGGGGCAAGTCGACCGTGCTCAACCTGTTGTTGCGCTTCTACGACGCTGGCAGCGGTCGCGTGCTCATCGACGGGCAAAATATTGCGTCGGTTTCCCGCGCCTCGCTGCGCGGGTCGATGGCGTATGTCGGCCAAATTGTCCATTTATTCCGCGGCACGATTCGCGAGAACATAGCGCTAGGCAAACTCGACGCGGTTGATGGCGAAATCGTCGCGGCCGCCAAGGCCGCTCACGCCCATGATTTCATCATGAGCTTTCCGGCGGGTTACGACACGCCGGTCGGTGAGCACGGCTTGCAGCTTTCAGGCGGCCAGCGCCAGCGCATCGCGATTGCGCGGGCGCTGATCAAGAATTGCCCGATCATATTGCTCGACGAAGCGACCGCCTCGCTTGATTCGGAGTCCGAGCGTCACGTCCAGGAGGCGCTGACCGAACTGTGCAAGGGCCGCACGACGCTGATGATTGCGCACCGGCTGTCCACCATCATGCACGCCGATAGCATTCTCGTGGTCGAAGACGGGGTCGTGGTCGAGGCTGGCCGCCACGAAGAATTGCTGCGCAAGGGCACCCGCTACGCATCGTTCTATCGGCTGCAGCTCAAGGAGCAGTCGCCACCGCTAGCGGAGCCGGAGCCGATTGCGGCCTCATCGCTCTGAGCCGTCGGCGGAGTTCGATTGACGGCGCGGCAACGGCGCTATAAGCCGAGCGTCCATCCCACCGGATTTTCCCTTCCTACAAGTTGAAAAGACCAATGAGCAGCGACAGCAAGACCTATGTCATTCCGCAACCGCCACAAGCGGCAATTCCGGTTGCCGGCACCGGCAAGTATTTTCCGATCCGGCGACTGTGGTGTGTCGGCCGTAATTATGTCGAGCACATCAAGGAGATGGGACAGGACGTCCGCGAGCCGCCGTTCTTCTTTGCCAAGCCGGCCGATGCCATCGTTCCGGACGGCGGCACGGTGCCTTATCCTTCGCTGACCAAAGATATGCATCATGAGGTCGAGCTGGTGGTGGCCCTGAAAAGCGGCGGCCGCAACATCAAAACCGAAAAGGCGCTGGACTGCATCTACGGCTACGGCGTCGGCATCGATCTCACCCGGCGCGATTTGCAGATCGCTTCGCGCGACATCAAGCGGCCCTGGGAGATCGGCAAGGCGTTCGATTATTCAGCCCCCTGTGGAGCGCTCCGCGCGGCCAGTGAAATCGGCCATCCCGAGAAAGGCCGCATCACGCTTAAGGTCAACG
>JBPYFG010000492.1:0-4657 GCA_051986365.1 Xanthobacteraceae bacterium | reverse complement strand
GGATTCGCCATCGCGGCCTTGTCGTGCGGATAGCGTTCGAGCGCAACGACCTGACCGCTCCGCCGCGCTACCGCCTGCTTGAAAGCCGCCTCGACCACGGTGCCATAGGGATTGTCGGGAATGAGCGCGGCGTAGGAGTGCTTCCCGGTCGAGGCCGCGTATTGCACGACGCGATCGACGTCGGTTTCGGGGAGGAAACTCAGCAAATAGACGCCGGCCGAGGCGACATTGGCGTCAGTCGAGAATGCGATCACCGGGACATTGCGTGGACGCGCCACTTGCCCGACGAAGCTGACCGACTGCGCGAACAACGGCCCGAGGATGATCTCCGCGCCTTCATCGATCGCCTGCTGTGCGCCGACGCGTGCGGCTTCGGCGGTCCCGCCGTCATCTTTGACCAGGAGCTGAATGTTCGGGTTGTTGAACTCGGCGACCGCCATTTCCGCGGCATTGCGCATGGCCTGACCGGCTAGTCCGGCATTGCCGGCAGCCGACAGCGGCAGGATGAATCCGGCTTTGACCTGGCCGGCGCCGATGGTCGCGGCCAGCGGGGTCTGCGGTGACTGCGGCGCCGTGGAGGACAGATATTGCGAGGTTTGCGAACAGCCGGCCAGAAACGCGCCCGCGGTGCCAAAGAGGCCGGCGACCGCGCGGCGGCGCGTTAGCCAACCTGCCGAGCCCTGAACCTGCAACTGCGCAGACACGGCAGTTCTCCCCACGGCGGCCTTCGGCGCCGTTAACGGCCCCTTAACCATACGGCACTGCCAATCCGACATATTGGCGGCGAATGGTTAACCGAGTGAGAAAAATAGGGAATTTAGCCCCGCCAGGGCGAGTGAATTTAACCCCGCCAGGGCGAGTGAATTTAGTCCCGCCAGGGCGAGTCCTGTGACCGGCAAGTAAACCGCGGCTAGAGTGGCCGAAATGACCATAACCACCCGTCATCGATCGCGCCAACACGGCGAACAAGAGCATCATCAGACCAGCCGCGATGAAGGGCGGGTGTGCTCTTTTGTGGTCGCGGACCAGCCGATTCAGGGTTCCCGGCTGCGGCCAGGCCTATATTTGGTAGCAACCCCAATCGGCAATCTCGGCGACATCACGTTGCGCGCACTGCAGGCGCTTGCCGGCGCCGACTTGATCGCCTGCGAGGACACCCGGGTCACACGTAAATTGCTCGACCGTTACGCCATCGCAACGCCGCTCTCGCCTTATCACGATCACAACGCGGCCAAGGCGCGACCCGGCCTGCTGCGCCGCCTGGCCGAGGGCGCGGCGATCGCGCTGGTGTCGGACGCCGGCACGCCGCTGATTTCCGATCCCGGCTTCAAGCTGGTTCGTGCGGCGCAAGATGCTGGCCATCCCGTCACCGCCCTGCCCGGCCCTTCCGCGGTGCTGACCGCAGTGACGGTGGCCGGGTTGCCGACGGATCAGTTTTTCTTCGCAGGCTTTCTGCCGCCCAAACAAGCCGCCCGGCGCGTCCGCATCGCCGAACTGGCTCCGCTTCCGGCGACGCTGGTGCTATTCGAAAGCGGTCCGCGCATCGCGGCGACATTGGCCGACCTCGCCGCCGGTCTCGGCGCAAACCGCGAGGCCGCCCTGTGCCGCGAATTGACCAAGCTGCATGAGGAGGTCAGACGCGGCGAACTCGCGAGCCTCGCAGAAGCGTGCAGCCGCGACGAACCGCGCGGCGAGATCGTCGTCGTGATCGCGCCACCTTCAGCGCCGGTGCAAATGGGGGCAGCGGAAAGCGAGGGCCTGCTGCGCAATGCGCTGGAGCGGCTGTCATTGAAGGACGCCGTCGCTGAGGTCGCTCAGCTGACAGGAAAGCGGCGTCGCGAAATCTATCAGAGCGCGCTGGCGCTGCAGAAAAGCGTAAAGCGGGATGCCAAACATGGCGCGCCGCGCTGAACCGCTGCAACCGTCGAAGCCAGCGCCGCGGCCGGAACGGGTCGCGGCTTTCCAGCGCGGCTTGTCAGCGGAAAGCCGCGCCGCGCTGTTGTTGATCGCTAAGGCCTACCGCATCCTGGAGCGGCGCTGGAAAACCCCGTTCGGCGAGATCGACATCGTCGCTCGGCGCCGAGGCGTGGTGGTGTTCGTTGAAGTCAAAGCCCGCGGCAGCATTGATGGGGCGGTGGAAGCAGTGACCGACCGCACCAAGCGCCGCGTAATCGCCGCGGCCGAACTGTGGCTCGCGCGCCATCCTCAATATGCCAATGGCGGTATCCGTTTCGACGTCATCGTGGTCACGCCCGGCAAAATGCCGCGTCACATCGTCAATGCTTTCACCGCAGAGGTCGCATGAGCGGATCGACGTCTTGGCCTTTGTACGAGATGGGCTTTGACACGATAAACTAGCGCAGTCGAGAATCGGCCTGACAACAGCGAACCGGATCAGCACAAATGCCCTTAAACGTCGCCGTTCAAATGGATCCTATCGAGCGGATCAACATTGGCGGCGATTCCACTTTTGCCTTGCTTTTGGAAGCGCAGGCGCGCGGCCATTCGCTGTTTTATTACACGCCCGATCAGCTCGTCATGCGTGACGGCCGTGTTTCGGCGAGCGTTAAGCCGCTTGCTGTGCGGGACAAAGCCGGCGACCATTACACGCTCGGCGAGGCACGCGTAGTCGAGTTGTCCTCGCTCGACGTCGTGCTCTTGCGTCAGGACCCGCCGTTCGACCTCGCCTACATCGCCTCGACGCATATGCTCGAACGGATCCAGCCGAAGACGCTGGTCGTCAACGATCCGGCGGCCGTGCGCAACGCGCCGGAAAAGGTCTTTGTCACCGAATTTCCCGATCTGATGCCGCCGACGCTGGTGACGCGGGATCTCGCGGCGATCAAGAAATTTCGCGCCGAGCACGGCGACATCGTGATGAAGCCGCTCTACGGCAAAGGCGGCGAGGCGGTGTTCCGGCTCGCCCGCGAGGACCTCAATTTCGGTTCACTTTACGACCTGTTCGCGACGATGTTTCGCGAGCCCTGGGTGGTGCAGAAGTTTCTCCCGGCGGTGAAAGAAGGCGACAAGCGCATCATCCTAGTCGACGGCGAATTCGCTGGCGCGGTCAACCGCGTGCCCGCCGCCGATGATCTGCGTTCCAACATGGTGCGTGGCGGCCTGCCGAAAGCGACCGATCTTTCGGCCCGCGAGCGCGAAATCTGCAAGCGGCTCGGGCCGGCTTTGCGCCAGCGGCGCCTGTTATTCGTGGGCATCGACGTGATCGGCGGCTTCCTCACCGAGATCAACGTCACCTCGCCGACCGGCATTCGAGCGGTGAAAAACTTCGGCGGCGCCGACATTGCCGCGCTGATCTGGGACAAGATCGAAGCGCAAACCCGCCGCGGCTGATTAGGTCTGGAACTATGTTCCCGAATTGTTCTTGACGCCGCTAGGCTACCCGTTATGGTTGCGCTAGGTCGCTGCGGATCGCGCCTAGCGCCTGATCCGCGCCGGAAGCTTGCGCCGAAACGGCGGGGGATTAGGCCGAAATGGTCCAGCGTGTCGCCACGGTCGCCTTCGAGGGCATCGAGGTGCGCCCGGTCGACGTGCAGGTGCAGGTTGCGCCGGGCATGCCGGCTTTTGCCATCGTCGGACTGCCCGACAAGGCGGTCTCGGAGGCGCGCGAGCGGGTGCGCTCGGCGCTGATTGCCTCGGGGCTGGCTTTGCCGGCCCGCCGCATCACTATCAATCTCGCGCCCGCCGATCTGCCCAAGGAAGGCAGCCATTACGATCTGCCGATCGCGCTCGGGCTGATGGCGGCGATCGGCGCCATCCCGCATGACGCGCTGTCCGGCTTCACCGTACTGGGCGAACTCGGCCTCGACGGTTCGATCGCACCGGTCGCCGGCGTGCTGCCGGCCGCCATCGGGGCGAATGCGCGCGGCGAGGGCCTGATCTGCCCGGCAATTTGCGGACCCGAAGCGGCCTGGGCCAGCCCGGAAATCGAGATGATCGCCGCGGGCTCGCTGATCCAGCTCGCCAATCATTTCAAAGGCACCCAGGTCTTGTCGCGACCGCAGCCGAAAATTCTGGAAACGAGCGGACCGATCCTCGATCTCGCCGACATCAAAGGCCAGGAAAGCGCCAAGCGCGCGCTCGAAGTGGCGGCCGCCGGAGGCCATAACCTCCTGATGGTCGGACCGCCTGGCGCCGGCAAGTCCATGCTTGCGGCGCGGCTGCCGTCGATCCTGCCGCGGCTCGCGCCGGCCGAACTCCTCGAAGTGTCGATGGTCGCCTCGGTCGCGGGTGAGATCGAAGGCGGCGCGCTGACCAACCGGCGGCCGTTCAGGGCGCCGCATCATTCCGCCAGCATGCCGGCTTTGGTCGGCGGTGGGCTGCGCGCGCGACCGGGCGAAATCTCGCTCGCCCATCATGGCGTGCTGTTTTTGGACGAGCTGCCGGAATTCCAGCCGCAGGCGCTCGACTCGCTGCGTCAGCCGCTTGAAACCGGCGAGGTCTCGATCGCGCGCGCCAATCACCGCGTCACCTATCCAGCCCGCTTCATGCTGGTCGCGGCGATGAATCCGTGCCGCTGTGGCAAAGCCAATGAGCCGGGCTTTAGCTGTCGGCGCGGCCCTAACACGCGTTGCGCGGCCGAGTACCAGACGCGGCTTTCCGGACCGCTGCTCGACCGTATCGACCTGCATATCGAGGT
>JBPYFG010000491.1:0-3894 GCA_051986365.1 Xanthobacteraceae bacterium | reverse complement strand
TACACGCTTGCGCATGCCGGCAGACAGGTCAGGTTCGGCCCAGTCGCGTTCTGGATCGCGGTCGGCACCGTAGTCATCATGGCGGTGTGGTCGATTACGTCTGCAACCTATCTTGCATTTCGCGACGACGTGCTCCGCACGCTGATCACCCGCCAAGCCGAACAGCAGTTCGCTTATGAGGACCGCATCGCGGAATTGCGCGCCCAGATCGACCGCACGACCAGTCGTCAGCTCCTTGACCAGGAACAATTCGAACAGAAACTCGACGACCTGATGCGCCGCCAATCCATGCTCGAGTCGCGGGCGACCGCGCTGGGCGGCGGTACCGACCCTGCGACGACTGGTTCGATCCGGCCAGGAGCAAAGCCAAACGGCGAACCGGCGGTCGGTTCGCAACGCGGCGACCGCGGTCGGCAGTCGAGCATCGGCGCCACGCTCGGGCGCCTCGAAGCCGCACTCGACCGGATGGAACACCGGCAGGCACTGGCGGTCAGCCAGATGCAAGATCGCTACGAAAACAGGGCGCGGCAGATCCGCAGCGCGCTGGCGCAGCTCGGGCTCAAGGCGCAGGCCACGCCGGCGCGCGGCGGTCCATTCGTGCCGGTGAAACTGGCTGCGGAGGATCAAGCCTTCGGTCGCGCGCTTCTGCGCGTCAATCTCGCGCGCGCGGACGCCAATGCGTTAAGCACCACGTTGTTGAAAGTGCCATTGCGTAAACCGGTCGCCGGCGACATCGACGAGAGTTCGCCATTCGGGGTTCGGATGGATCCGTTTGTTCACGAAGCGGCGATGCATACCGGAATCGATTTCCGCGGCGATACCGGCGATCCAATTCACGCCACCGCCGCGGGCACCGTCACGATCGCAGGATCGAGCGGCGGTTATGGCAAAATGGTCGAGGTCGACCATGGCAATGGCTTAGTAACCCGCTACGGCCATCTCTCCGAGATCGACGTCGCGGTCGGCGACACCGTGCGCGCAGGCGGCATTGTCGGCAAGCTCGGCTCGACCGGGCGCTCGACCGGACCACACTTGCATTATGAAGTTAGGGTCAAGGGCGAAGCCGTCGACCCGCAAAAATTTCTCGACGCCGGCGAGCGATTGTTCGGCGGCTGAGGGTCTGATCGTTTCAGACTGAAGTGAAATTACAAATAGCTATTTTCCGTCCTCCCGGAGGAGGCCGCGCAGCGGCCCTTGAAGGGCGACGGCAGCAGGTCGGCTGTTGCCGACTTGGACAATTATGATCCGACATCGGAAAACCCAATTTCGGTTGGCCGTCCATCCTTCGAGGCTCGTGGAGTCTGTCATCGGGGCCGTCCACTTCGGGCCGGACCCGTTGGCTCGCACCTCGGGAGAATGGTTCAAGCGATTCGAGTTTTAAACAAGCTGGCTTTTCGGAGCGAACGCGATGCCCTGCGTTGAGCCTCTTCATCGCTGTATTGTTCGTTGTCGCGTTGTGGGTGGCGTGCCATGGCTAAACCGTCATCGACCTGGGATCGCATGTTCTCAATTTCGCTTTAGCGCCACCGAATAGCGCCACCGTCATTCGACCTTGATATTCGCTTCTTTGATGATCGGTCCCCATAGGGCCGCATCGGAGACGTTCATCGCCGTAAGCTCCGCCGGCGTCGAGCCTTGAGGCAACACGCCGAGCAATTTGAATTTCTCCTTGGTCGCCGGGGCCTTCAGCACCGCACCCATGTCGGCATTGATCTTGGCGACAACGTCCGGCGGCGTCTTGGCGGGAACATAGATCGCATACCAAGACGACACGTCGTAACCCGGCACGCCCGACTCCGCGGCGGTCGGCAATTCCGGTTCGTCCGGAAAACGCTTGGCGCTGGTGACGGCAAGACCGCGAACCTGCTTCGAGCGGACCGGTTCGAGCAGCGAGCCGGTGGTGTTGAACATCAGGTCGAGGCGACCGGCAAGAAAATCGCTCATCAGTCCCTGATTGACGCCACGATACGGCACATGGGTTATCTCGATGCCGGCGCGGTGCTTGAACAGTTCGCCGGCGAGATGCGGGACCGTGCCGATCCCAGGCGACCCCAACGCATTGTGCCGGGATTGGCTTTGGCGTGAGCAATGAATTCCTCCAGCTTCTGGAACGGTGAGGAGTCCGGCACGACAATGATATTTGGATAGGTGCCGACAAGCGAAACCGGCGCCAAATCGGCTGCGGGATCGAAGGTCAGGGTGGAAAACAACAGCGGCTGAACCAGCGGCGATCCAGGAGCGAGCAGCATGGCGTAGCCGTCGGCCGGGGCGTGCGCCACGGTGTCGAGCGCAATCCTGGCCCCCGCTCCAGGCCTGTTTTCGACGATCACCTGCTGACGCCAAAGCTCCGACAAACCATTGGCAACGATGCGTGTCGCCAAATCCGCTCCGCCACCCGGCGGAAAACCGACAAACAGCCGCACCACGCGCGACGGATAAGTATCCGCAAACGCCGGGCGGCCGAACGGCGCAAACGTAGCGGCGGCCGCCAGCTGCAATGCACTACGACGTGAAAACCCCATGACTCCCCTCATGACTCCCCCAAATGCCCCCTCCATTGATCGAAGAAATGCGGACCCCTACTCCACGTCCTCGACGTGTTTCGGTCCGGTGCCGAACGCCTTTTGCGCCAGCGCCGCTTGAGTGAACTGATCGATGTCGCCGTCGAGCACCGCCGCGGTGTTCGAAGTTGAAACGCCGGTGCGCAGATCTTTGACCATCTGATAGGGCTGCAGCACGTAGGAGCGAATCTGATGGCCCCAGCCAATATCGGTTTTGGCGGCCTGCTCGGCTGCCGCTTTCTGCTCGCGCATCTCTAATTCGCGCTCGTAGAGTTTGGCGCGCAGCATCTGCCAAGCCTGGGCGCGATTGCGGTGCTGCGAGCGGTCGTTCTGACAGACCACGACGATATTGGTGGGAATGTGAGTGAGCCGAACCGCGGATTCAGTCTTGTTGACGTGCTGCCCGCCGGCGCCGCCCGCGCGCATCGTGTCGACCCGCACGTCCGATTCCTTGATATCAATATTGATGCGGTCGTCTACCACCGGATAGACGGTGACGCTGGCGAAGGAGGTGTGCCGCCGGGCATTGGAGTCGAACGGAGAGATGCGGACCAGGCGGTGCACACCATTTTCCGTCTTCAGCCAGCCATAAGCATTGCGCCCTTTGATCTCCACAGTCGCCGACTTGATGCCGGCCTCTTCGCCTTCGGTCTCCTCGATATATTCGACCTTGAAACCATGCTGTTCGGCCCACCGCACATACATGCGCAAAAGCATATTGGCCCAATCCTGGCTCTCGGTGCCTCCGGCGCCGGCATGGACTTCCAGATAGCAATTGTTGTTGTCGGCTTCGCCCGATAGCAGCGCTTCAAGCTCGCGTCGCGAGACTTCGTCTTTGAGTTTGCGCAGTGCGGCTTCCGCTTCGGCAATCGTCTTCGGATCGTTCTCGCTCTCGCCAAGCTCGATCAAGGTAACTTGATCGTCGAGCTCCTGCTCCATCCGCCCCAAGGCGGTGAGCTGCTCGTCGAGCGCGGTGCGCTCCTGCATCAGCCGGCTCGCCCGCTGCGGATCATTCCAAAGATTTGGGTCTTCGGCTTGGCGGTTCAGTTCGGCAAGCCGCGCGCGTGCCTTATCGAGGTCAAAGATGCCTCCTCAGCAGCGCCAGCGACTGCTTGATCTCGGCGACAACAGCTTCAGTTTCGGAACGCATATCAGGAGGCAGATATCACATATCAGGAGGCAGATATCAGATGTCAGGGATCAGGTGTCAACGGTCATGGCTGATCGCTGATAACTGCGACTGATGCCTGTAGTCAGTAAAGCCCACCGGTGCCGGTGCGCACGACATTGCCGGTATCCGGCGAACCGGCAGTCGGCATGCCGTTGCCAGCAT
>JBPYFG010000490.1:0-3374 GCA_051986365.1 Xanthobacteraceae bacterium | reverse complement strand
GCAGCATCGATCTCGGCGCGGCCATTCGGGTCGGTTCTTCCGAAAACAATGCTGGTGCGCGCACCCGCCCGGCCATTCTGGCCGATGTTTGCGAGGCGGTGATCGGAGCGGTTTATCTCGACGGCGGCTATAAGGCCGCCGAGCAGCTCGTCGAGCGGCTCTGGGAAGTACGCCTGCGCGCCACCGCACAGCCGCTGCGCGATCCCAAGACCGTGCTGCAGGAATGGGCGCAGGCGCGCGGCTTGCCGACGCCGGCCTATCGCGAAGTCGCCCGCTCTGGGCCGGATCACAATCCGGAATTCCGGGTGGCTGTACAGCTTCCAGCCTTCGCGCCGGCCGAAGGGCTGGGCCGGTCCAAACGCGCCGCCGAACAGGCCGCCGCCGCCGCCATGCTCGCGCGCGAGGGCGTTGAGCCGGCGCGCCATGGCTGAACCGGCGCAAGGGGTGCAAGGGGCGCAAGTCGAGCAGTTCGAACACCGCTGCGGGTTCGTGACGCTGATCGGCGCCCCCAATGTCGGAAAATCCACGCTCATTAACGCACTGGTCGGCGCCAAGGTCTCGATTGTCACCCCCAAGGTGCAAACCACCCGCGCGCTTATTCGCGGCATTGCCATTGCGGACGGCGCGCAACTCATCTTCGTCGACACGCCGGGCATCTTTTCGCCGCGGCGGCGGTTGGACCGTGCCATGGTCGGCACCGCGTTGGCCAGCACGCAGGACGCCGATCTTGTCGCTGTCGTGATCGATTCGCGCAGAGGAGTCGCGGATGACGACGAAAGGATTTTGCGCGAGCTGGCCGAACTTCGCGCGCCAAAGATCCTGGTCCTGAATAAAATCGACTTGATCGACAAGTCGACCTTGCTGGCGTTGACGCGCAAGCTCAATGAGTCCGCCAATTTCGGTGCAACCTTTATGATATCGGCGCTGTCCGGCGACGGCGTTGCCGACTTAAAAAACTGGCTTGCGGCGAATGTGCCGGCGGGACCGTGGCTTTACCCGCAAGACCAGATTTCGGATGTGCCGCTGCGTCAATTGGCAGCGGAAATTACCCGAGAAAAGCTCTATCTGCGCCTGCACCAGGAGCTGCCCTATCAGTCCACCGTGGAGACCGAAGTTTGGAAGGAGCTCAAGGACGCCTCAGTGCGCATTGAGCAGACTGTCTATGTCGCCCGCGAGAGCCAGCGCAAGATCGTGCTCGGCAAGGGCGGCCAGACCATCAAAGCGATCGGCGCTGCCGCGCGCGCCGAGATCGCCGCGGCAATCGAGCAGCCCGTCCATCTTTTTCTTCACGTCAAGGTGCGGGGAGGATGGATGGACGATCCGGAGCGTTACCGCGTGATGGGCCTGGAATTTCCGAACGAATAGAGCGCCGCTGCGCGCATGCGCAAAAATTATATAAATACGCGCCATGGAATGGGTCGACGAAGGCATCGTGCTCGGCGTCAAGCGTCACGGCGAGACCAGTATCATTCTCGAACTGATGACTCATGCGCACGGGCGCCATCTCGGACTGGTGCGCGGCGGATCGAGCCCGCGGCTGCGCGGCATCTTGCAGCCTGGCAACGCGGTGCGCGCAACCTGGCGGGCGCGGCTCGACGAGCATCTTGGGCTTTACCTCGTCGAGGCGGCAAATTTGCGCGCCGCCGGTTTTATGGACAAGGCGCATGCCCTGCATGGGGTGACCCATCTTGCAGCCTTGTGCCGGCTCCTGGCCGAACGCGAACCGCATACCGCTATCTATGATGCGTTGCAGGCGATCCTCGACCGGCTCGACGAACCCCAAGCGGTCGCGCCGCTGATCGCGCGCTTTGAGCTCGACTTTCTGGCCGAGCTGGGATTCGGACTGGATCTGACGGCCTGTGCCGCGACCGGCGCGAAGGACGAGCTCGTGTTCGTGTCGCCGCGGTCTGGCCGTGCGGTGTCGCGCGCCGCCGGCGAGCCCTATCGCGATAAACTGATGCGGCTACCGGTGTTCTTGCGCCAAGACGAGAAAAGTGAGGGTGCGCCGCTTTCGCCGGGCGATCTTGTCGACGCCTTCACGCTCACCGGATTTTTTCTGGACCGCCACGCCTTCGCGCCACGCGGGCTCTCGCTCCCACAGGCCCGTGCCCAGTTGGTTACGGCGCTAACGCGCGACGCAGCCTGACCGGCCCGACTACCAGCGCCGGTGCCACCCCCACCAATAATGGCGGCGCCACCCCCAATAGGGATTGGGCCGGTAATATCCCCAATAGGCCGGCCGCCAATAGCAGGTCCAAGGATCACAAACGAGCACGGTCTTTTCAACGCCGCCGCTATCCGCGAGTCCTAGTTGGCCGGGCGTGGCAACCGGCATGGCCGTGGCGTTTTTGGCGGAGCCCGCGACAGCAAAAACGGCCGCGATTGCGGCAGCCGCCGCAAGGGCCAAATTACGCATGCCTTCCCTCCCATATTCCGGACAAATCGATGCGTGCATCCGGATACACGCCTATCTTAACGCGTGAATGGCGCGAATCGCCGCCGCGCCAAAGAGGCGGCGCAAAGACCCTTTGCTCAACCCCGCCGCCGTTCATAGCTTGTTCTATCGGGTCAACCGCGGTAGCGCTGGTGAGCCATGAATAAGAAGGTGATTCCCCCGGAGCCGAGCTCGGAGCACGAAATCCCGCTGCGCGAGGCGCTTGAAGAGCGGTATCTCGCTTATGCGCTCTCGACCATCATGCACCGCGCGCTTCCCGATGCGCGCGACGGGCTCAAGCCCGTTCATCGGCGCATCCTCTATGGCATGCGGCTTCTCCGCCTCGATCCGGGCGCGCAATTCAAGAAGTCGGCCAAGATCGTCGGCGACGTCATGGGCAATTTCCATCCCCACGGCGACCAGGCGATCTACGACGCGCTGGTGCGCCTGGCGCAGGACTTTTCCTCGCGCTATCCGCTCGTCGACGGCCAGGGCAATTTCGGCAATATCGATGGCGATAATGCCGCTGCCTATCGCTATACCGAAGCCCGGCTAACCGAGGTCGCCCGCCTTCTGCTCGACGGCATCGACGAAGACGCCGTCGATTTCCGCCCGAACTACGACGGCGTGACGCATGAGCCGGCGGTTCTGCCGGCTGCCTTCCCCAATCTATTGGCCAACGGTGCGCAAGGCATAGCGGTCGGCATGGCGACGTCCATCCCCCCGCACAATGTCGCCGAGTTGTGCGACGCGGCGTTGTATTTGATCGAACAGCCCAAAGCGCGCACGCGAACGCTCCTCAAATACGTCCTTGGTCCGGATTTCCCGACCGGCGGCCTTATCGTCGATCCACCCGAGGTGATCGCCGAGGCCTATGCCACCGGCCGCGGCTCATTCCGCCTGCGCGCGCGCTGGAAGACCGAGGAAACCGGCCGCGGCA
>JBPYFG010000489.1:0-4160 GCA_051986365.1 Xanthobacteraceae bacterium | reverse complement strand
TCCGACGGCGCGTAATCGTTTGCCGGCGGCGTGTAGGGATTGTTGGCCGGGAATTCGAACACTTTCCGCAATAGGCCGGGAGCCAAAGCCGAGAGCGGGTTGACGTGAAGCACCGGTTCGGCCGGCTTGCCGACGACTTCATAAGTGACGCCGACCAGCCCTTCCTTCTCGCCGCCGAGGAACAGGCCGACGATCGGCAGCTGCCCGAGCAGATTGTTGGCGCCGTATAGCGGAATGAGCGTGCCGCGCAGATGCACTTCATCGTCGGCATAGTCGATGACACCATCGATGGTGCCGCCGAGCACTGGCCCACGCACCACGCCATCGTGCAAGGCGATGCGTCCGGAGCCGCGCGTGAAATCGACCTTCAACCCGGAGAAAGCCATGTTGGCGTTGCGCGCGGCTTGGTTGCCGTTGGCGACGGCGCGCTCAAGCTGGGATTCATCGTGGACGGCGAAGTTGCGCACGTTCACAGTGCCGAGCTGAACAGAGTTAGCCGATGACGGCGCGTCCATCACGGTTGTTATTTGTCCGCCGGTCATGCGCGAGTAAACGTCCGAAAAGCGGAACAGCGCACCGGCGTCAGTCGATTCAAGCTCGACTACCTGCCGCCCACCGGGCCGGCCGCGCAGGTCTCCCGTCAACGCACCGCTGTGCCCAATCTTGGCGCTAAGACCAAGGCTGCGGATCTCGCCGTTGCGCCGCGACATTTTCAATTCGAGCCCGCGCAATGCCTCGCCGTTATGGCCGAGCACCGCGCCAAGCTTCATGTCGAGATCGATATCCGCCGGCGGCCGTTTCGGCGACGCTTTGGCGGGAGCGCCGGCGAGCGCTTTCAAAAAACCGCGGCCATCATAGGCGTCGCCGCGCATAATCGCGCGCAGCGTGCCGTCTGGCATACGATCGATCTTGAGGCTGGCGCGATCACCGTCGGAAAATCCATAGGACGGGAAATTGGCCGAGATTACGTCGCCCGAACCGTCAAGTTCGACCACGCCCTTCACGCCGCCGCCGGCGCCTTCGATCAGCAGATCTTCGACGCGCACCGATTGCGGTTTGGTCACGAGAGTGAAAGTGGCGCGGGCCGGCTTGCCGGCCGGCTTGACCCAGCCCGGCAAAAAACCTTCGATCTGAGCCGGAGTCAGATCGGCCTGGACAGCGAACCGGCCGTCGCGTTCGGTGGCTACGCCGACGCGGCCGGTAAGGTCGATCGGAACTGCACCGCTGATCGCACCGGATGGATCAAGCCCTAGATTGGCTCGCGCCGTCTCGTCGAGCATGCCTTGAAGATGCACGTCGGCCGCATCGTCGCCGCGCAGCCTGCGATATTCGAGGCTCGCCGGCGCGCCGCCGATCTTGACGTCACCTTTCAGTGCGAAGCCTTGATTGTTGGCGCTGACCTTTAGATCCGCAGATTCGACCCTCTGCCCCATGATCATCCGGTCGGCGGAGAAGTTCAGCGCGTCGACGGTAATTGCATAGTTAGTCGAACCGGGCGGCAGATCGGGTTTGAGCGGCATCGCCAAGGCGACCAGCGCACTCATATTGCCGCGCGTGGTGGCGGGGTCAAATGGCGCGCCTGAAGCATCGCGCAGCCGATCCGTGGTCAGCAATTCGGCCGCAGCCGGCACCGGGCCGTCGAGCTTGAAATGAACCCGTGCCGGCGGCTCACGCGGCCCGGTGTCGGGGACCTCAAAGAGGCCGGAGGACAGCACGAGCTTGCGGCCAGACGGCAGATCGGCGGTGGCCTTGCCAACTGCGATTTGCGCATTGCGGCCGACTACGTGGACAGTCAGGTCGGCATCATGGAGCGCCGGCAGGCCGGAGACTGGATGGACCACGCAATTAGTCGCTAGCGCATCGACGACCAGACCATCGTCGGGGAGCGGCGGTCCACTGGCCTTGAGCGTTTCGAAGGGAGCATTCACTGCAATCGTCAGACGCTCAAGATTGCCGCCCGCAAGATGCTCGTTGAACCAATCGCGCACCTTGGGGGCGACGAAGACCGGCCACAACCTTTTCAGGGCATCGGAACTCATCCGCGTTGCGGCTAGTCCGGTAGCGACGTGCAGATTGCCGTTCGCATAGTCGGCACTGCCCGACACCGCCACGCCGAGACCCGCATTGCCCAAATCGCCGTGATTGATGCTCAGCTTCTTGCTGCTGGGATCGAAGCGTCCGGCCACATCGATCCGATTGAGAACGAGCGGCTCGCTGGACGCGGCGGGCGTATTAAGCACGACGCTGCCGCCGGCAATCTTAAATCCCCAAGACCCTTGGGGCTGCGCAGGTGCTTCGACCTGCCCGAGCAAAGTGAATCGATTGTTTCCGGAAACAATCTGGAATGGTACTTCGAGAAGGCGGCTCGCCGCATCCCAATTAATCTTGAACTCCGCGCGATCGATCTCGATCCGACCATCGCTGCTGTCACCGTCGCTGATCGCGCCCGCATTGGCGACGATGCGGCCGACCAGCGCCTGCGGTACGCCGTTGCGACCGATCTCGCCGCGCAAGCTTGCCGACAGCGGCAGATCGACTTGCAGCGTGCCATCATCAAGTCTTGAGGCCAACAGAAGATCATTGGCCGCCACCTGGCGGGCTTCGAGTGCAATGCTGCGATGGCCATCGCTCGTCGGCTTGATTGCAGCGGTCAGACCCCAAGGACGTTCGGAATTTTCCGAACCTATCGTCATGGTAAGGCCGCCGCCGCGCGGCCGTTCGAGACTCATCGTGATATTGTGGAAACTCCATCGTTTGCCGGTGCGCTGATCGTCCACCGTCAATGTGCCGTCTTTTAACCCGAGTTCGCGCAAGTCATGACCGTCGAGCCCTGATTGCCCGATGCCGTCGAGCCAGGCCAAGATGGCGGCGATGCTGTCCGCAGCTGCCGGATGCGGCGGCGCGGCTCGCACCGGCGCTGAATTGCCGATTGTCGCCGCAGCCGGTTTATCGATCGCCGCTTTATCCGGCGCCATCTGTTGCTGTTTCGCAGAAAGCGGCGGGGACGCGCTGTTCAAGGAGCTACCGAGCAAAGGAGCGCTGGCGCTAGCGATCGGATGCTTGTCGGCACCGGAGGCAAACACGGTAATACTGCCGTCCCGCTCGATGCGCACCGCAAGTTCGGCGCCGAGCAGGCTCAAGCTCTCGGCGCGCATATGCCCGCTCAGAAGGCTCAAGCCGGAAACGCGGATTTCCGCTTTCGGCGCGCTTGCGACCACGGTGCCGTCGGGATCGCGCACCACGATGTCGCGCACACGCACCGCGGCGGCGCCATTCGCGGTCCGCTCAATTTGTGTACCGCCGACTTCTACCCGCTCGCGACTGCCGAAATTTTCCTCGATCGCTGCCACCAGCCAGGGGCTGAAAGCGTCGACCTGAATGGGTCCGGTCGAAAGCCGCCACCACAATCCGGCGCAGCCAAGAACCAACAAGCCGACCAGCGCGCCGGCACCGATGGCCACGCGTTTGATAAGCCGCCGGTGCCGGGCCAGCAGTTGGCGATAAGCGGAAAGATAGCGGCCGTCGCTCCAGCGTTCGCCGCGATGGGCCGCTGTAAGACTGGCCCGGCGCCGCGGGTGAGCGATGCTCTCACCCCATCGCGAGGGCGGTCCGATCTGCCTCTCTTGGTTGGCCATACCCGCTCGGGCGTCCCCTCGTCCGTCGCGCCGTTATTATGATGATAATGCAGCCGATATGATTAACGCCCCGCAATCGACCACCCCCGTCGACGGGCGTATTCTGCAGTCGAAGACCTTAGCCCAAGAACTCGCCCCAAGAACTAACCCTAGTACTAGCCCGAGAATTCTGACCCGAAAGCGTCGAAAGGAAGGCACATGGCCAAAAACCAGGCTCCGCGCGCGGTTTCAGGCCGCCCCGCCCCGAAAGCCGCAAATCGCGGCGGCCCGGTCCCGGGCGGCAAAGCGCCGGCTTTTCGGCTGCCGCAGGACGGCGGTGGGACGGTCGGGCTTGCCGACTTCGCCGGACGTAAGCTCGTTCTGTACTTTTATCCCCGGGCCGACACTTCAGGCTGCACCCTGGAGGCCATCGATTTTTCACGGCTTAAAAGCGCCTTCAGCCGCGCCGGGACCGACATTCTTGGAGTCTCGGCGGATCCAGTAGCCGCGCTGGACCGGTTCAAGACTAAGCACAAGCTTGCCATC
>JBPYFG010000488.1:0-2735 GCA_051986365.1 Xanthobacteraceae bacterium | reverse complement strand
GGGCGAACCGGAAATGCCGGGTTGGTGGGAATGACGCGAATGACCCATTTCGGACATTTGGCACCTGATATTGCTGTGGCGCATAACCGCTCCCTGACAGGCGGCGAGAGCGTTCGGTCGTTGGGATTGCCACCGCTGTGAAACATGCGACGATCTTCTTGATCGGCGTGCCGCTGTCCTACGGTGTCCATTGGTTCCGCGGGGCGCGTCGCACCCTTTGTCGTTCACCGGATTTGCGACCGCGTGCCATGGCGAAACCTTTCCCATTTCTTCGAGTGCCATAAGGGATTCCGGCAGCACCTGTGCGAGCCGCCGCGGCAGCGCTTGCCGACCTTCCCGCTACCGCGTTCGCGCCCGTGCTGCCCCTCGTCCGGTGCCGAAACTCGGAAGATGAACAACTCGCTAGGCTGTCCGGTATGACAGGGGCAACTCCGGTGCAGATATAGAAACGCATCGAGGTCGAGCTTGAACGCCAGGACCCTCGGCGCGTAGCTCGGGGGAAGGGATCGTTCCAACGGAGGACGGCGATGAACACACGGAAGGAGCCCGCGATGGCCACGACCCCCGAATCGTTCGTCGATGCGCTCAACTCGGCGTTCGGCAAGCAAACGACGCAGCGTTCGGCCCACGCCAAGGGCGTCGTCCTACTCGGCAAGTTCGTTCCGAGCGCGGAGGCGGCGAGCGTGAGCAAGGCGTTGCATTTCAAGCACGAGGTGCCGGTCACGGTGCGCTTCTCGGCCAACACGGGCATGCCCAAGATCGCCGATGCGGATCCGCGGGCCGCCCCGCGTGGCCTAGCCATCAGGTTTCGTCTTCCCGACGGCAGTGACACCGATCTCGTCACCCATTCGTACAACGGCTTTCCGGCGAAGAACCCCGAGGAGTTTCAGCAATTCTTCCTGGCGATTGCCGGCAGCAAGCCAGGGGTCCCGTCGCCGACGCCAATCGAGGCCTTCCAGGAGACGCACCCAGCCGCGAAGACGTTCTTGACCACGCGGGATCCGCCGCCAGTGAGCTACGCGACGACCACCTACTTCGGCGTGAACAGCTTCAAGTTCGTCAACGAAAAGGGCGCCGTGACGATTGGGCGCTATCAGCTGCTTCCAGACGCCGGCCGACATTTCTTGTCGAAGGACGAGAGCGCCAAGGCGGCGACCAACTATCTCGAAGACGAGATTCGCCAGCGCGTTGCCCGTGGAGCGGTCCGATTCAAGGTGGTGCTGCAGCTCGCAGCGCCGGGCGACAAGATCGACGATCCATCGGTGGCTTGGGCGAGCACCAATAAGATCACGACGCTGGGGACGCTGACCGTCGCTTCGGTGGTGCCGGACAGCGAGGCGACCGAACGCGCGCTCATGTTCTTGCCGGCGCTCTTGCCTGCCGGCATCGAACCCGCGGACCCGATGATTCAGTTCCGCAACAAGACGTATCCGGTATCTTACGAGCGCCGTCATCAGTCTTAGAGCGACCGCGATGGTCGAATGAGCTGCCCATCGACGCAATGCGGTCCATGTCGTGCAGATCGCGACAGGGGATAACCCAACACCGGCACACGCCCGAAAGAGTGGCTTGAAGAGTGGCAAGGCCCGCGCCAACGAGGTCATCGAATAGACAATTGTATGCTGCAGTGCATGAGACCGCTTCTGGCACAAAGCGGACATAGACGGTCAATTTTGCCTTCGGACAATGTGCTCGCCGCAACTTAATCGCTGGTCTTGTCATTACGATAGTCAGCTGGCCACGCGCGGCGCATGCGCAACAGCGATGCCGGCGGTGGCTTTTTGAAGAGAACAATTGACGGAGGACCAAGCTATGCCCCTGACCACGGACGAAAAACTCCTGGCCCTGAGCCGGGAAGCCATTGAGGTGTTCGACAAAGTGAACGGCGGTGTTCATCCGGGATTCAGACCCGCGCATGCCAAGGGCATCCTGCTGACGGGCACGTTTATACCTTCACCGGAAGCCGCGTCGCTGACGCGAGCGCCGCATCTCCAGCGCAATTCCACGCCAGTGACGGTCCGTTTCTCGGATGCTACGGGAATCCCGACCATTGCCGACAATGACCCGCAGCATGCGGCCCCGCGCGGCTTTGCAGTTCGCTTCCACCTTGGGACGCATATTCACACCGACATCATCAGTCAATCGGTCGATGCGTTCCCGGCGCGCACTGCCGAGGGGCTCATCGAGTTCCTCAATGCGGTGATCGCCACCGATCCCGCTGGGCCACACCCGAATGCCATCGAGCAATTCCTCGCTGCGCATCCTGCCGCCTTGAAGTTTGTACAGGTCCCCAAGCCGATTCCAACTAGCTTTGCGAAGGAGTCATTTTTCGCGGTATCGGCATTCAAATTCACCAACGCCGAGGGTGTGAGCAGATACGGGCGCTATCGAGTGCAGCCGGTGGGGGGCAACGAATATCTGAGTGACACCGAAGCCGCCGCGCGCGGCCCGAACTTCCTCTTCGACGAAATCAAGGAGCGCGTTGCCAAGGAACCCGTCAGGTTTCGGGCCGCCGTGCAATTGGCCGAGGACGGCGACATGGTCAACGACGCCACGATCGGCTGGCCGGAGGAGCGTCCGCAGCAAGCGTTTGGCGAAATCAGCCTGAGGGAGATCGCCGCGGATAACGCCAGCGAGCAGCAACAAATCATCTTTGATCCGATTCCGCGCGTGGACGGCATCGAAGCGTCGGCCGATCCGCTTTTCGAGCCGCGCGCCAATATCTATTTGATGAG
>JBPYFG010000487.1:0-6690 GCA_051986365.1 Xanthobacteraceae bacterium | reverse complement strand
ACGCCGCGGACCGCTTCGCCGAGATCGACGCAAGGCCGCACCCGGCCAACCGCGCTTTCATCCTCGCCTAGGTCGCGTAGGTTGGCGGCGATGCGCGTTGCCAGGGTGTCCAGATTCTTCATCACCGTGTCGCTGACGGTCACTTGGTGACCGGCAAGGGCGAACACCTGAGCGATGCCGTGCCCCATCAGTCCGGCGCCAATGACGGCGATCTTTGCTTTGCTCATGGTGTAACTCTCGAACGCGGATCGCCGCGCCATCGACGGTGCGGCATGCGACTATCCGGCGGTATAGCCGCCGTCGGCATAAAGGATGTGGCCGGTATAGAAATCCGACGCTTTGGAGGCGAGGAAAAGCAGCGGCCCGGCGAGATCGGATGGCTCGCCAAGGCGGCCCTTGGGCACGCGGGTAATAAAACCCTTGCGAACCGCGGTGGCGTTTTCATTGTCCTCATACATCCAGGCGGTCAGCGGGGAGCGAAAAACGGTTGGCGCGATGGCGTTCACAGTGATCCCTGTTGCTCCCCACTCGCAGCCGAGCGCCTTGGTGATACCGTCAACAGCGGATTTCGACGCACAGTAAGCGGTGTAGCCGGCGGGATGGCCCAACAGCCCGCGCGCCGACGACATGAATATCACTTTGCCGCCGCGCCCTTGCGCCAGCATCTGCTTGCCCGCCGCGCGTGCCATCAGCCAGCTTTGTGTGACATTGACATCCATCACTTCGCTGAAAACGTCCGGCGCTTGATCGACGATTTTCGCCACTTTGTTGATGCCGGAGGCGAGAACCAGAATGTCGACGCCGCCAAAGCGCTGTACCGCGGCGGCAACGATCGTATCGCAATGCGCGGCCGAGCTCGGTCGCAAGTTGACGCTTTCGACTTTGGCGCCGAGCTGTTCGCATTCGCCGGCAATCTTTTTGAGTGCATCGGCGCTACCGGCCGCAATGACGAGATTACAACCGGCGCCGGCCAACACTTGCGCGGCCAGCGCACCGAACGCGCCGGTCGCGCCGGTGACGATCGCGGTCTTGCCTTTGACATCGAACAATGACAGCGGATTTTTCAGAAAATCTTCGGGCATGAGCCACTCTTCTGTTTCGCGTCATCCTAAAGTGGCCGCCAGCGGGTCCGGCCCGATGACAAGCTCCGCGGCCCTCGAAGGATGCATGCTCGACCTAGTCGCTCATCCTTCGAGGCTCGCTTCGCTCGCACCTCGGGGTGACGCTAGGTTTATTTCACCGGCGCCACAGCGACCGCGATGGTGCAAACTTTGTTACCGCGATTGACGATCTCGCGCGTTTCATTAGGACCGATATAGCAGGTGTCACCGGCCCGCACGATTATCTCTTTGCCGCCGGCAATGACTGTGAGCTCGCCGGCCAGCACGTAATAAATCTTCTCCGGCGGCGAGGCGTCGGGACCGGCGCCGCCGCCAGGCAAAAAGTGGGAAATCCCGAAGATCAGGCTTTGCGAACCGCCCATCTCGGCGCCGAACACCCGCAGCGATTTGTAATCGCGGTGGTTCGGCGCTTCGTAGGGCTTAGCCTCGGAAAGCTTGCGCACGATCATGCGAATCTCTCTCCCTTTTCGATCCGATAAGCGCCCTTCGGGTCGACGATGGCGACCAGCCGGATGATACAGCCGTCGCCGCGATCCCAGTTCCAGGGGAAGAATGCAAAGGTGCAGCGGCGGCCGGTGACCTTATCGAGGTCGCCGCCGACATTCTCAATGCCGAGAATGCCGTTTTTGAACAGGATCCGGTGCACCGGCTCCCATTCTGGAAAATCCTGCTTCCAATCGCGTCCACCCGACCATTCTTTATATTCCGCCTCCAAATGCGGATGCAGCGGCCCGTTCCGCTGCGGCCCGATCGCGGTGGCAAGCGGATGATCGTTGGCCTGCGTATCATGGCCGACGACTTTAACTTGCTTTTCGACGAACCATTTGCCGGCTGAGGGTACGAAGCCCGGCGCATAACAGAAATAATCTTCGCTGTCGTCGTACTTCTTGTGCCAGCCGGTGTTGACCATCACCACGTCGCGTGGACGGACGTGCTTGCCCGCCGCCTTTTCCAGATCGTCATAGGTAATCAGCTCCCATTTTTTCTTCGGCAGCGAAATGACTATGCCGGAACCGAAAAAATGCGGCAGCGGCACTTCGTCGATAAAGGGCGTGCCTTGGACCACATGTGCAGGCGCGTCGATGTGAGTCGTATTGTGCATCGACGTGGTGATGCGCTGCGACAGAACGCCCGATTTCGCCATGTAGTGGATACGCTCGATCTTGACGTCTTCGAAATATGGCCAGTTCGGCGATTGATAGCCGAAACGATGCGATAGGTTATAAAATTCTAACCCCATCGCGTTGTTTTCGTTTTCTTCGAATGTGACCCCGCGAATTGTCTTGGCCACGGAGCTCCTCCGCTTATTTTGTTTGCACCACCCGAGAACTGCTGTTTGTACCGAATATCCATTATGAGGTACAGAGAGCGTAAGCTCGCTTGGTTCACGCGATGCGCCTGAGGAAAACGCATGGTCAAAAAGATTGCCCTTGAGGAGCATTTCCTCTGCCCCGATTTCATCGAGTACTGGAATCCAACCGTCGTCGACCTGCCGGCCGAGCGCCGGGACAAGGCGCTGACGCGGCTGACCGATTTCGGCGAGCTGCGGCTCGCCGCGATGGATGAGGCCGGCATTGCCCGCGCGGTAATTGGACTGGCGGGTCCCGGCGTGCAGGCGGAGCGCGATACCGCGATCGCGAATCGCCGCGCGCGCGCGGCCAACGATTTTCTGGCGCAGCAAATTGAGCATCGGCCCGATCGCTATTCCGGATTTGCTCACCTTGCTATGCAGGATCCGCACGCCGCCGCCGCCGAGCTCGAGCGCTGCGTGCGTGAGCTCAAATTCGCCGGTGCGATGATCAATGGCCATACCAACGGACAATATCTCGACCATCCCGCGCTCCATCCGTTCTGGGAGCGTGCTGAAGCGCTCGGCGCGCTCATTTACCTGCATCCCGTCGATCCGATCAGCCCGGCGCCGGTTCTGGACGGCTACAACGGATTGCGGCGCGCAACCTGGGAATGGACTTTCGAAACCGGATCGCATGCGTTGCGGCTGATTTTCGGCGGGCTATTCGATCGTTTCCCGCGCGCCCACGTCGGCCTCGGCCATCTCGGCGAGACGCTGCCGTTCCTGCTCTGGCGCTTCGACAGCCGCGCCGGGCCGAATTTTTATGCAATCAAGCTCGGCAAGCCGCCATCGCAATATTTCAAGGACAATTTCATCGTCACGACATCGGGCATGTGTTCGGACGAACCGCTTAACTGCACCATCGCCGCGCTTGGCCACGAGCGCGTGATGTTCGCCGCCGATTATCCCTTCGAGTCGGCGCAGGAGGCGGGCGCATTCATGGATGAAGTCGCGATCGCGGAGCCGGTGCGCAGAGCGATTGCCGCGGACAACGCCGCTAAATATCTGCGCCTGCCGCAGTCAGTCGCCGCCTGAAAATTCGAACAGCGCGCCTCGCGGCCTTCGCGACAGATCAGAACCATGGCGGTCAAAGTTCTCATCGTCGACATTCACGCCGAACTCTATCGCGACCGACTACAGGCGGAATTTCCCGGCCTGCAATTCATGCTGTTCCATAAGGCAGCCGAGGTTTCCGGCGACCTGTCCGGCATCGACGTCATGATCATGTTCGGCATCGAGATCCGCGATGGGATGCTGCGTGATGCGCCGCGGCTGAGATGGATTCAATCATTGGCGACAGGGGTGGATCACTTCTTGCGCTGCCCGTCGTTACGACAGGGAGTTCTCATTACCAGTGGCCGCGGCATTCACGGCGTGCCGATGCGCGAGCATGTCCTCTATCTGATGCTGGCGATCAGTCACGACGCAAAGCGGCAGGTGGAAGATCATCAGCAGCATGTCTGGCAGCGCCGGCTGTGGTCGACCCTTCACGGCAAGACCGCGGTCATTGCCGGCACCGGGGTCGTCGGCGCCGCGATCGGCGAAATGTTGCAGTCGCTCGGCATGCACGTGATCGGGGTCAGCCGCACGCCGCGCGTGGCGCGCGGTTTCAGCGAGATCCTGTCGATCGATCAATTGCGGCTAGCGGCGGGCAAAGCCGATTACCTGATCAACGTTCTTCCCGGGTCGCTGGAAAATTCCGCGCTGTTCGGCGCTGCCCTGTTCGGCGCGATGAAGCCCAGCGCCTACTACATTAGCGCCGGGCGCGGTCAAACCGTCGATGAGACGGCGCTGATCACGACACTGCGCGAGGGGCGGATCGCCGGCGCTGCCTTCGACGTTTTTGCCGCCGAGCCGCTGCCGCCGGAAAGCCCGTTCTGGACCCTGCCGAACGTCTTTATCACGCCGCATGTCGGCGGTTATGTCGTCGAATATGAGGACTTCATCATGCCGCTCATCGTCGACAATATGCGGCTGTTCTTGGCCGGGCGGCTCGACGAAATGGCCAATGTCGTCAGGCGCTAATGTCGCGTTGGGCTGTGCAAGGCACCTGATTTATTGCAAAATTGCCCTGCTGTGTTGTTTGGACATAGCCAACGGATAGCTGGCGCAGAAGTGGGGCTAAGGAGGACGTTGTGGCGTTCGCAAGGATGACACTGCCGCTGATTCTATTCGGCGTGGCGCGGTCCTCAAGCGCGCCTCACAGCGGCATCCGCATTTCAACCGGCGCGTCCAAGAGCACAATTTCGTCGCTCAGATCATGACGCGCGACGAGGGCATCGGGCGGTGGTTCAGCTTCAAAGACGGCATCATCACCTCGCACGCCGGGCTGCACGAAAAGCCTGACATCAAGCTCTGGTTCAAGAACGCCAAAACCGGCGTTTCGCTTTTGATGCCGCCGATCAACTGGCTCGACCAGATCAACGCCCAGAAAGATTTTGTTCTCACCGTCGAAGGACCGGAGTATCTCGCGAATTGGTTCGCGCAAACCTTGATGATGAGCCAGTCCGCCGGCCTCAAATACGGCACAAGGCTTCGCGGTGGCATCACTCGCTACTGCAACATGACAAATGGCGGGCCGGTCTTTGTTTACGTCAAGGACGGCAAGATTTTGCGGATGACGCCCATCGATCTGACCGACCAAGACGGCGCCTCCTGGACCATCGAGGCGCGAGGGCTAAGGCTGACCCCGCCGCGCAAGACGACGCTGGCGCCGCACGGGCAGAACGCCAAGTCGATCGTCTATTCGCCGGATCGCCTGCTTTATCCGTTAAAGCGTGTCGACTTCGATCCGAACGGCGCACGCAATCCGCAGAACCGCGGCAAATCAGGCTATGTGCGGATTTCCTGGGCCGAGGCGATCAAGCTCGTCACCGACGAGATCAAACGGCAAAAGTGCGAACATGGGCCGGGAGCGATCGCTTTCTCCCACGGCTCGCATCATACCTGGGGCAATGTCGGCTACTACCTCTCGGCGCTGTTCCGGTTCGCCAACGCCGTCGGCATGACGCGCATCCATCATAATCCAGACTCCTGGGAAGGCTGGTACGGGGGCGCGGTCCATCACTGGGGCTATACGCTGCGCGTCGGCCAATCGGAGACCTACGGCACGGTCGAGGACTGCTTGCAGAACTGCGACATGATCGTGTTCTGGGCGGCCGACCCGGAATCCACTTCAGGATCATATGGCGCTCAGGAAGGCACGACGCGACGGCACTGGCTCAAGGATGCCAGGCTCGGCATCAAAGTCGTGCACGTCGATCCCTATTACAACGCCAGCGCCCAATTCCTTCCCGGCAAATGGTTTGCGCCGAAACCGACGACGTCGGTCGCGATGGCGATGGCGATCGCCTACGTGTGGATCAAGGAAGGCCTCTACGACAAAGAGTATGTCGAGACGCACACCGTCGGCTTCGACAAGTGGAAAGCCTATCTGCTCGGCGAAGCGGACGGCATTCCCAAAACGCCGGAGTGGCAGGAAAAGGAAACCGGCGTTCCGGCCAAAGACGTCCGCGCGCTCGCCCGGGAATGGGGCAAGAAGCGCGTCTACCTTGCACCTGGCGGCTGGGGCAATGGCCACGGCGGCGCTTGCCGAAATCAAACCGGAATTCAATGGGCACGCGTGATGGTGTGCCTGGTCGCCATGCAGGGCCTCGGCAAACCGGGCGTGAACATGGGCAATCTGCAGTGGGGCTGTCCGCTCGATTTCAATTTCTATTTTCCCGGTTATGCCGACGGCGGAATGTCGGGCGATTTGGAAAATACCGCGATGCCGGTCGAGCTCTACCAGCGCATGCCGCAGCTGCCGAGCATGAATTCAAACGGCCAGCGGATCCCGCGCATTTTCGTCCCCGAAGCAATCATCGACGGCAAGGCCGAGGGCTATCCGTGGATCGGAGAATCGATCGAGCATCAATTCGCGCGCTTCACTTATCCGGCGCCCGGCCATGCACCGGTGCGCATGCTCTACAAATATGGCGGCTCGATTCTTTCGACGATGAACAACACCAATCGCTGGGTGCGGATGTATCAGTCGTCGAATCTGGAGTTCGTCGTCAATCAGTCGATCTGGTTCGAGGGCGAGGCAAAATTCGCCGATGTCATCCTGCCCGCCTGCACCAATTTCGAGCGCACCGATATCAGCGAATGGGCGGGCCTCGGCGGCTATGGGCATCACGGCCAGCAGCAACTCAATCACCGCGTCATCGTTTTCCAAGC
>JBPYFG010000486.1:0-6213 GCA_051986365.1 Xanthobacteraceae bacterium | reverse complement strand
ACGATCGACAAGAGCGTGCCGCCGAGCGCTTCATTGGCCTTGAACAGATGGTGCAGGTAGGCGCGGGAAAAATCGCGCGCGGCGGGACAGCGGCTTTGCAGATCGAGCGGGCGCGGATCGTCGGCGTGCCGCGCATTCTTGATATTGATCGGGCCGAAGCGGGTGAAGGCGAGCCCATGGCGGCCGTTGCGCGTGGGCAGGACGCAATCGAACATGTCGATGCCGCGGCCGATCGCATTGAGAATATCCGCAGGCGTACCGACGCCCATCAGATAGCGCGGGCGCTCAGCCGGTAGCGCCGGCGCGGTGGCGGCAACCACGCGCAGCATCACCTCCTCGCTCTCGCCGACGGCGAGTCCGCCGATCGCGTAGCCATCGAATCCGAACTCCACCAGCCCCCGCGCGCTCTCCGCGCGCAGCCGCTCGTCGCCGCCGCCCTGTACGATGCCGAATAAAGCGCGGCCGGAGGGTGCGCCTTCGAAGGCGCGTTTGCAGCGCTCGGCCCAGCGCAACGACAGCCGCATCGCGCGTTCGATATCGGCCGGCTCGGCCGGAAGTCGCACGCATTCGTCAAGCTGCATGGCGATATCGGCGCCGAGCAGAATCTGCACCTCAACCGCCCGCTCGGGCGTCAACTCGACCATCGCGCCGTCAAGATGCGAACGGAAGGTCACCCCGGCCTCAGCTACTTTGCGCAAGGGCGAAAGCGACATGACCTGATAGCCGCCGGAATCGGTGAGGATTGGCAGCGGCCAATGCATGAATTCGTGCAGTCCGCCGAGCGCTGCGACGCGCTCCGCCGTCGGCCGCAGCATCAGGTGATAGGTGTTGGCCAAGATGATATCGGCGCCGGCCGCGCGCACCTCGTCGTGATGCACGCCCTTGATCGCCGCTTGCGTGCCGACCGGCATGAAGGCTGGCGTGCGCACGGTCCCGTGCGCGGTCGCGATTTCGCCGGTGCGCGCGGCGCCGTCACTCGCGATCAGCCGGAATGAGAATGAGCCTGCCATAGCCGCTTATCTATCGGAACAGCAGGCAAGCGTCGCCATAAGAGTAAAAACGGTAATTGCGGGCGATGGCGTGCTCATAGGCGCGGCGCATGATATCGAGTCCGCAGAATGCGCAGACCAGCATGAACAAGGTCGAACGTGGCAGGTGAAAATTCGTCAGCATCGCATCGACGGCGCGGAAGCGATAACCGGGCGTGATGAACAAAGTGGTCTCGCCGGAAAACGGCGCCATCGTGCCGTCATCGCCTGCCGCGCTTTCGAGGAGCCGGAGCGCGGTCGAACCAACGGCGACGATCCGCCCGCCGGCACGCCGCGCCGCATTCAAGGCTGCCGCGGTCTCAGCGCCGACGCTGCCCGATTCCGGCTGCATTTTATGGCCCTCGGTATCTTCCGCCTTGACCGGCAGGAAAGTACCGGGACCGACGTGCAGGGTCACGCGATGGAGCGCGATGCCGGCGTCCCGCAGAGCATCGGTCAAGCTTTCCGTGAAATGCAGCCCGGCCGTCGGCGCGGCCACCGAACCTTCGGCACGCGCGAACATGGTCTGGTAATCGCTGCGGTCCTGCTCATCGACCGCGCGGCGGCTGGCGATATAAGGCGGCAACGGCATGTCGCCGCGCTCCTCGAGCGCTTGATCGAGAACGGCATCGGTGAAAGCGAAGGCCAGCGTGATCTCGCCAGCGTCGCCCTTTTCTTCCACTGTGGCGTCGAGTTGTTCGAGGAAACACACGCGGCCCTCGGCGCCAAAGCGCACGACATCGCCGCGCGCGAGCCGCTTTGCCGGCTTCACCAATGCGCGCCAGCGTGAGCCATCGAGCCGCTTGATCAGGGTCGCTTCAATCGGGGGCTCGCGATCGCCGCGGCCGATGCGGCGGCCGTGCAAAGCCACGAGCAGAACTTTGGTGTCATTGACGACCAGGGCATCGCCGCGGCGCAGGAGCGCCGGCAAATCCCGCATCGTCCGGTCCTCGAATTCGCCAGGCGCGCGCGGCCGCACCACGAGGCACCGCGCCGCATCCCGGGGCGTAACCGGGCGAAGCGCGATGCGCTCTTCGGGAAGCGCGAAATCGAACAGATCGGTGCGCATGGCAGGACGAACTAGGGGTCAAAACTTCCAGAAAGCGAACGACTTTCCCTTCAATCGTTGCGCTACATTACAAGGAACATATCGCAACTCATCGAATAGTTAGTCAGTTAACCGCGTGAAAATCCGCGCCCAAAACACGATCTATTGGTCAAAACGGCGCGGGGCAAGAATGCTGGAAGGTCGGCTGCCCAGCTGCGGCGGCCTGCGAGTTTTACAGTGAGGTTGTCAATGATATGCGGTGCTCACTCCGTGCGGCGGCGTGCTTTTAGTCTCGCATCGGCAACACGCGTTCCATGAGGCCATGATGCGTAAAGACCCCTATCAACAGCGTGCACGCGTGCTGTGCGCGGCCGCCGGCATCGACCCGGATAGCCGTGTCGGCGAAGGCCGCGGGCGCCCGGCATGGTGCGATTATCGTGATGCGGCGAGAGCCGAACAGGTCGCGCGAGAACAGGCTGCGCTCGCCGCTACGACGAAACAAAACCCCAATGCGCCGACCCCCATCGTCATCGGCGAGCACGATGCAGCCACCATCGGCCAGATGAAGAATTGTATGTGCTACGGCAACGTGGCTGCCGGCGTTATCTGTGCGGACGGACACCTCGGCTATGCCCAACCAGTCGGCGGCGTCATCGCCTATCGCGATCAGATCAGCGTGTCTGGCGTTGGCTTCGACATCGCGTGCGGCAATATGGCGGTCAAGCTCGATACCGAGTTCGAGCAGATCAAAGATTCGGTCGGGACCATTATCAACGATATTGGCCGCACGATTTCATTCGGCCTAGGCCGCGTGAACGAAGAAAAAGTCGATCACGCGCTATTCGAATCTGACCTGTGGGAGCGAAGTGAGCGAACCGATTACAAGCAGAAAGCTCAAGCGCAGCTCGGCACAGTCGGCAGCGGCAATCATTACGTCGATCTGATGCACGACGAGCAAGGCCACGTCTGGATCGGCGTACACTTTGGTTCGCGCGGCTTGGGTCACTCCACGGCGACCAAGTATTTGAAGCTCGCCGGTGGCAAGGACGGCATGAATGTGCCGCCCGCGATCCTTGACGCCAACAGCGATCTGGGCCGCGCCTATCTCGCCGGCATGGAGCTTGGCGGCCTATATGCTTATGCCGGTCGGGAGTGGGTGGTCGAACGCGTGCGCCGGATTGTCGGCGGGTCTGTGCTCGATAGCGTCCACAATCACCACAACTTCGCTTGGAAAGAACAGCACGGCGGCCCAACCTATTGGGTCGTCCGCAAAGGCGCGACACCCGCCTTTCCTGGCCAGCGCGGGTTTGTCGGCGGCAGCATGGGCGATGACGCTGTGATTATCGAGGGTGTCGAATCGCCCGAAAGTGCCGCCATGCTCTATTCGACCATACACGGGGCCGGCCGCCTATTTGGCCGCAAGGAAGCAAAACGCCGATTTCAACGCGCCGAAATGGATGATTGGCTCAGAGCGCGCGGCGTGGTGCTGGTTGGTGCCGATCTGGACGAAAGCCCTATGGCCTATCGGCGTCTCCCGGCTGTGCTGGCCGAACATGCGCGTACGATCAAAGTCCAACACACGTTGCGCCCATTTGCGGTCGCAATGGCCGGCAGCGGAGAATTTGACCCGTTCAAAGACTAAGTAGCTTCGCGAATATAAAATCGCGTCAGAGACCCATTAACGGCAATCAATGTGACGGCGAATGTGACGCCCTTTGCGGTCATTCAGGTCAAGCCCGGGATCGGCGACGTCATCTGGCATTTGCCGTTCATCCGCGCCATCGCGGCGGCCGCTCCAGATGGACAGGTGACGTTCTTCGCGCCGCCGACGAGCGCGGCGAAAGACTTGCTCGTCGCCGAGCCACGCGTCGCGGCCACGGTCTATTTTGCGCATGCCGGATCGGAATTGCAGCGCGGGATTAATCTTGTGCGCTTGGTCGCGCTGTTGCGCCGGCATCGCCTGAAATCGATCTGGGTCCTCGACCGCACCATCCGGCCGGCGCTGGCCGCGGCGCTTGCGGGCATTCCAGAGCGGATTGGGTTAGGACTCGGCCCGCAAAGCGCCTTCATCACCAACAACGGCATCGGACCGGGAGCATTTTCACGATCACCCGATCGATTGGCTGCGCGCCTTGATGGCGGCGATGAAGGTGCCGCTGTCTTCGACCGAACCGGATTTGCAGGTGCCCACAGCACTTCTGACCGCGGTCGCGGAGGAAATTTGCGCAATTCGCTCGCCCCTGGATCGCAATCGGGATGGGCGCCTCACATCCCGACAAGGACTGGCCGGACACGAACTGGTCCGAGCTTCTGTGCGCGCTGCGGATGCCTGGCACGGTCTTTCTGGTGGGTGGGCGGAAAAACTTGTCTCCGCTTTCGGCTCAGGTCAGATCGTTAATGCCTGCGGTTTGCGATTGATCGAGGCGGCCGCCCTGCTGCGCCTTGCCGACCTGTTCATCGGCCCGAGTTCGGGGCCGCTCAACCTCGCCGCCGCCGGCGGCACTGAAGCCTTCGGCCTGTTCGGCTCGACCCCGGTGCTGACCTATTCGAAATTCATCCGGGCCATCGTGCCGGAGGGCGGTCCCCCCCGGCGGGATGGCACGGATTGCAGCGGCCCAAGTGTTGGAGCGGATCGCGCCTTATCTGTCGCGGCGCAAAGGGCCGGCGTAGCGAGCAATGAACGCGCGGCGTTTAGCCGCTAGGGCTCTCTGAACCGCACTCGACAAACCGATTTATGCGCCGGAATCACAATGGATTGCGGCAGCTCCGCTCCAGCGCCGCATCGTGGGACCGATTGCGTTTCATTCAGATTGATCGACACTTCTCGTCCGACGGTCACTTTGATGCGGTCGGGTTCACGCGGATCAGTATAGGGGGAGCTGTCGGTGATCACGGTCGCGCCCGCATCCTCCGACCATGTCGACTCTCCGTCACCGCGGGATGAATTGATAGTGCATGTATAGTCCAGACTTTTCCGATGCCCGCCCCGACCGCACCAAATTACATCCACCTCGACCCTTATCACCACGCCGTCCGTTAGCGTGACGCGTGCCTCGCCAGAGCGACAACCGCCCTTTAAGTCAAAATCGCACGTGCGAAGCTCCTGCCCGGCGGCGTCGGCGAAACCGGCCAAGAGCGTCAGTACCAGGAGAGCGGCGCAGCGGAAAAGACGTTTCATCCCTGCACCGAAACGAAGCGCGGTTGACGCTCTATTTCATATCGGCGGCGACCTGCGCATGGACGATCTTGTCCGGATTGGCCGGCGGCTCGCCGCGCTTGAGCTTGTCGACCACGTCCATGCCGCGAACCACCTCGCCGACCACCGTGTATTTGCCGTTGAGGAAGGAGCCGTCGGCGAACATGATGAAGAACTGGCTGTTGGCGGAATTCGGATCGGACGTGCGCGCCATGCCGACGACGCCGCGCGTATAGGGCACGCTGGAAAACTCCGCCTTCAGCGCCGGGTATTTTGAGCCGCCGGTCCCATTGCCGTATTGGCCGTCGCCCGTTTGCGCCATGAAACCGTCGATCACGCGATGGAACGGAACGTTGTCGTAAAAATGATCGCGCGCGAGCTGCTTTAAGCGTTGCGCGTGATTGGGCGCAATATCGTTGCGCAGCTTGATGACGATGCGTCCTTGCGTTGTGTCGAGGACGAGCGTGTTTTGTGGATCAAGCCCGGCTGGCAGCGGCTGGGCGGGCTGGGCGGAGGCTGAAGCGGCACACATGATCGCGAACAGTAGAGCAAGGACACGGGTCATGTCATCTCCCGGTGGTGAGGTTCAGTGCATGATGAGTTGCAAAAGGTCAGTGAGACTCAGACCTTGGCGAATTTTTTCTTTAACCGCGCCGCGACCGGCGCCGGCACAAAGCTCGAAACGTCGCCGCCCATGCCGGCAATCTGGCGCACCAAAGTGGCCGTGATGGGGCGCGCTGCAGGTGCGGCCGGCAAGAATACCGTCTGGATCTCCGGGGCCATTGCCGCATTCATGCCAGCCATCTGCATCTCATAATCGAAATCGGTGGAGTCGCGCACGCCACGCACCAGCATAGTGGCGCCGGCGCGCTGCGCCGCCGTGACCACGAGGTCGGCAAAGGTGACGGCGGACAATTCGCATCCGGCGGCGCGGGCGAGCG
>JBPYFG010000485.1:0-5862 GCA_051986365.1 Xanthobacteraceae bacterium | reverse complement strand
TCTTGTTTTCCGGCTGGCAGCGTCAGCTGCGCCGCACTTCTGATTGTCAGTTTCATGTATCCCCCGCCCCGCCTGGGCAACATTAGGACAACTGGGAAGCTTCTGGGCAGCTCTACCAGTTTCCCGTTACTCAGAGGGTATGAGTCAGTTTTAACTGCAAATCAAGGACTATTAGTCGGCATGAGTGGAATGGGAAAGAATTGGGAATAAAAAATTCTGTGTAGTAATCAGTCATTCGGTCATGTCCCCTGACCGAAAACACGAGCCGGATACTAAGCGAGTGCGCAGCAAAATCCAACGTGGAATGTTTTACCGAAGTCGGCTGTGCATTGTGGACGCGCGTGAACCTTGTCCAGCAGCCCGGCAGCGATTTCTGATTGACCATCGGATCCGATGGTCTGCGCCGCGGAAACTGCCCCTGCGAAATCTCCTCTCGGTGGCCAGCCCGGGAACTTACTTCCGCACAACGACTTGTTGCGTCGGGCATCAAGTGAAGGGCGAAGTTATGGAGGAACCATGGA
The DNA here is from genome assembly GCA_051986365.1 of Xanthobacteraceae bacterium. Lineage (GTDB taxonomy): Bacteria > Pseudomonadota > Alphaproteobacteria > Rhizobiales > Xanthobacteraceae > BOG-931. The sequence goes on along the minus strand of JBPYFG010000485.1, from coordinate 5,341 downwards.
CAAGAAACTAGCCGGCCTGGTGGGCGCGGCGGCAGCTCTCACCACGATGTCCGCTGCCCAGGCGGCGCCGGCAGTGGGGCCGGAACTCCCGCAGGTTACCAGCTATCGCGACCTTCTTGACCCGATCCCGAATGCCTTGCCTTTGCTAAAAGCCGACGATCAACGTCTGGCACAGGGCGGCGGCACGCGGATCACCCAGGTTGTGATCGGGCACCATCATCACCATCACCACCATCACGGCGCTGGCGTTTACGTCCGCGTCGGGCCGCGAGCCCATCGTCACTATCATCACCATCATCATCACCATCACTATCGCGGGTACTGATGCGGCAATAAGGGCATCCGTTCGGATGCCCTTTCGCATGCCGTTGCCACTTAACGAACGCCAGCCCGCGCGAAAGAGCTAAGGGGAACAGCGGCTAAATCTGTCGACGCCGACTGCCGACCTACCATTCTTGTTTAAAGCCGTGAGAAAGACTCGGAGCGCGGCTAAACCAGATTTCTCACCCAGGAGACGGTCGCGCCCCAAGCCATCGCCAATCCCGAACCGTACCACCACGAATCCTGATGGAGGGTTTCATAAATTACAATCGCGCCAACAATTACGACCGACATAGCAAAAGCTGTTTTGAACATTGCATTCACGCCGAACTACTCCCGCGACGAAGCGCCAACCCGCTGCCACGGTTTTGGTTCCGCGCCAACGAAAAGGACGAGACTCAGCCGCCGAGTGGGATGAAGCGATAGCCGTCGCTCCAGCGCCGCACGCGCACGGTCGAAGGGCTCGGAAAATGGGTGATGCACATGATCGTAGGCCCATCACAAAAACGATCAAAAATCGCGCGCCTGGTCGCTCCGGCCTGAACGGAATCATAATCGGACATCATGCCGAGCTCAGGATATTTTCCCTGCAACGGCGAATGGATCATGTCCCCGGTGACTAGCGCGTCGGCGCGCCCGACCAGCACCGAGAAATGATCGATCGTGTGACCGGGCGTCGGAATGAGCTTGACGGAGTCCTCGAACGCGAAATCGCTGGTGACAATCTTTGCGCGCTTGGCTTCAATAACCGGAAGTACCGAGTCGGTGATCCACGGGACCGATTGTGGATTTTCCTTCTCCCGCTGTGTCCAATGCGCGAGCTCGCGATCGGCCATGATATAGATGGCGTTCGCAAAGGTCGGCACCCATCGCCCGTTTTCGAGCCGCGTGTTCCAGCCGACGTGATCGGTGTGCAAATGCGTGCACATGACATAGTCGATATCGTTAACGGTGAGTCCGGCATCCGCCAGGCTCTTTTCGAAACGATCGCTGTTTAACATGTTCCAAAAGGGCCGCGTTGGTCGCGGCTTATGATTGCCGACGCAGGCGTCTATCAAAATGTTGTGGCGAGGCGTCTTTATGACGAAGCTCTGAATACAGAGCACCAATCTATCCTGAGCATCGATAAATTCCGGCTGCAGCCAAGATCGGTTCTCATCGAGCAGTTCTTTGGTGAGGTTCGGGAAGAAACTCAGGGCGTCAAAAAACGCCCCTTGCTGCTCGATCACCGGGTGGATGGTGATCTCGCCGAGCACCAGCGGCGTCGTCATGGTGAGGCTCCCACTTTCGTTTTGGTAAAACTATTCAGCGGCTTAGGAGACCCCGAACCGACCCCCGCGCAATTTTACAAGGCGGTGTTCGCTGCCCGCAAACGCCGTGCCATAACGCGCATTACATTGAGCGCGAAATAGGGCGTATTGCTGATCAGAAACAGAAACTGCTTCTCGCTGACCGAAACGAGCTTGGCGTCGCTGGCGGCAATTGCGCTCGCGCTGCGCGGCGCGCTATCAATCAGGGCCATTTCTCCGAAAATGCTGTATTGAGGTAACGTCTCGAGCACACGATTGCCGAGACGAATTTCGACCTCGCCGCTCTGAACGATGAATAATTCGTGCGCTGGGTCGCCTTGCCTGAAGATGACATCGCCGGCCTTGAAGTCGCGGACAGGAACGCCAGCGCCTGCCAAAAGTCGAAAATCAACCGGCGGATTCGCCATCTCGGCACTCCAGGCTCTGAATATCCACGCCACGGCTGCTGTATGGAATTTATTTGCTTTCGCTCGGGTCGCGGTGAATCGGATCGACCCACAACACCGTCTGCGGCTTCTCAACCGGCTCGATATCAAGATTGATGGCGATAGCTTCACCGTCGCTGGGCACCAAGACGCATTCCAAGATTTGGTCAGGACTGGCGTTGATTTCTTGATGCGGCACGTAGGGCGGGATAAAAATAAAATCGCCCGGATTGGCTTCGGCGGTAAATTCCAGTCGCTCGCCCCAGCGCATGCGGGCCTTACCGCGCACCACATAAATGATGCTTTCCAGATGGCCGTGGTGGTGTGCCCCAGTCTTCGCATCCGGTTTGATCGTTACCGTGCCTGCCCACAACTTCTTTGCACCGGCGCGAGCGAAGTTGATCGCTGCCTTGCGATCCATGCCTGGCGTCGAGGGCACGTTGGGATCAAGCTGATTGCCTGGAATAACGCGAACGCCATCGCGCTTCCAGCGTTCGCCCAAATGTTCACCCGTCATTCGCCGCCGTTCTCTTGGGTATCCTCCGTCAACCGCTCGACCGAGGCAACGCGCTCACTTTCAGCCGTGGAGAACACGATAACGCCCTGCGTGGCGCGGCCGGCGATGCGGATACCGTCGACCGGGCATCGGATGAGCTGGCCACCATCGGTGACCAACATGATCTGATCGCTTTCCTCGACAGGGAAGGACGCCACCAGCCGGCCATTCTTTTCGGTGATTGCCATGGCGACGATGCCTTTGCCGCCGCGACCAGTGGTGCGGTACTCGTAGGAGGAGGTGCGCTTGCCGAAACCTTTTTCCGAAATCGTAAGCACAAATTGCTCGGCCGCCGACATTTCGACGTAGCGGCTCTCGCCAAGCTCGATTGCGCCCTCGGCCTCCTCCGCATCGAGGCCGTTATCGTCGCCATTGCCATTGCCATTGCCGTTGCCGCCGCGCCGCACGGCGCTGGCGCGCTTTAAATAGGCGGCGCGCTCTTCCGCCGTGACATCGAGATGACGCAAGATCGAAAGCGAAATGACCTTGTCGCCATCACCGAGATTGATTCCACGCACGCCCATGGAAGTGCGGCCCTGGAAAACGCGCACGTCGTTGACCGCAAAGCGGATGCATTGGCCGGCAGCCGAGGTGAGCAGCACGTCGTCGTTCTCGGTGCAAATCTGCACATCGACGATGGCGTCGCCCTCATCGAGCTTCATCGCAATGATGCCGGAACGCCGTACATCCGCGAAATCCGACAATTTGTTGCGCCGCACCGTGCCGCGCGTCGTCGCAAACATCACGTCAAGCTTGTCCCATGTTCTCTCGTCTTCCGGCAGCGGCATGATCGTCGTGATGTTTTCGCCTTGCTCGAGCGGCAGAATATTGATCAGGGCCTTGCCGCGTGCTTGCGGCGCCGCCTGCGGCAACCTCCAGACTTTTTCCTTGTAGACTTGACCGCGCGACGAGAAGAACAACACCGGGGTATGCGTCGAGGCGACAAACAGGCGTGTCACGAAATCCTCATCGCGCGTCTGCATGCCGGCGCGACCCTTGCCTCCGCGCTTTTGCGCCCGATAAGTCGACAGCGGTACGCGCTTGACATAACCTGCGTGCGAGACGGTGACGACCATGTCCTCGCGCTGGATCAGATCCTCGTCTTCCATCTCGCCTTCTTGATCGAGGATCACGGTGCGCCGCGGCGTGGCGAATTCGCTCCTTATGGCGGCGAGCTCCTGCTTGACGATCGCCTGGATGCGGGCACGTGAGCGCAGCACTTCGAGGTAATCGGCGATTTCTTCGGCAAGCTTATCGAGCTCGGCCTTGATCTCGTCGCGTCCAAGCGCGGTCAGCCGCTGCAGGCGCAGGTCCAGAATCGCCTTAGCCTGTTCCGCCGACAGTCGCGTCGTGCCCTCGCGCGAAACAACGTGACGCGGATCGTCGATCAAGGTGACCATCGTGGCGACATCGCGAGCCGGCCAATCGCGGCCCATCAATTGGTCTCGCGCCTCATTGGCATCCTTGGCGCCGCGGATCAGCTTTATCACCGCGTCGATATTGGCGACGGCAATGGCAAGTCCGACCAGTACGTGCGCCCGATCACGGGCCTTGCCGAGAAGATGCTTGGTGCGGCGATAAACGACTTGTTCGCGAAAGGCGATGAACGAGGTCAGCAAATCCTTGAGGTTCATCACCAATGGACGGCCGCCATCAAGTGCGACCATGTTGGCGCCGAACGAGGTTTGCAGCGCCGTAAAACGATACAGCTGATTGAGCACCACGTCGGGAACGGCGTCGCGGCGCAGCTCGATGACGACGCGATAGCCATGGCGGTCGGACTCATCGCGCAGCGCTGCAATTCCTTCGATCTTCTTGTCGCGTACCAATTCGCCGACGCGCTCCACCAGATGCGCCTTGTTGACCTGGTAAGGAATTTCACTCACGACGATGGCCTCGCGCTCGCCGCGCAAGGTCTCGAACTCTACTTTGCCGCGCACCACGATCGAGCCGCGACCGAGGTGGTAGGCGGCACGGATTCCCTGCCGGCCGAGAATAATACCGCCGGTCGGAAAATCCGGGCCGGGCACGATCGCGATGAGATCGTCGATCGAGAGTGCCGGATCGTCGATCAGCGTGGTGCACGCGTCGATGACCTCACCGAGATTGTGCGGCGGAATATTCGTCGCCATCCCGACCGCGATGCCGCCGGCGCCATTGACCAGAAGATTGGGAAAGCGCGCCGGTAAGACCGAGGGTTCCCGCTCCGAGCCGTCGTAATTAGGCTGGAAATCGACGGTGTCTTTGTCGATGTCCTCCACCAGCGTGCCGGTCACGCGCTCCAGCCGCACCTCGGTGTACCGCATGGCCGCTGGCGCATCGCCGTCAACCGAGCCGAAGTTGCCCTGCCCGTCGATCAACGGCAGGCGCATCGAAAAATCCTGCGCCATGCGAACGAGCGCGTCGTAGACCGCCTGATCGCCGTGCGGATGATATTTACCGATGACGTCGCCAACGATGCGCGCGGACTTCCGATACGGCTTGTTCCACTCGTAGCCGTTCTCGTACATGGAATAGAGGATGCGCCTGTGCACCGGTTTGAGCCCATCGCGCACATCCGGCAAGGCACGCGCCACGATTACGCTCATGGCGTAATCGAGGTAGCTCTTTTTCATTTCCTCCGTGATTGACACGGGGCGAATATCGGACGGCGCACCGCCATTGCCGCCGTCGTCCGGCGACCCATTTTCCTGGTCTGACAAAGGCAAAAATCCTGACGAATCGGACGT
>JBPYFG010000484.1:0-2258 GCA_051986365.1 Xanthobacteraceae bacterium | reverse complement strand
CCGAACTGAAGCGCTGCGCCGTCGAGCTCGGATTTCCCGGCGCCGTGATCGCATCGGAACTACAGGATCTGCCGCTCGATGCCGCGGAGCTGCGGCCGTTCTGGAAGGCCTGCGCCGATCTGAATCTTTATGTCTTCATCCATCCTTTGCCGCGTGTCATCCGGTGGGCGCGCATGGATGCCGACGATCTCGGCCGCATGCTCGGCTGGGAGTTTTCGCTGATGACGGCGGCCGTGCGGCTGATCAATTCGCGGCTTTTGGACGACCTGCCGGCGTTGAAAATTCAATTTTCGCATTTCGCAGGCGGTATCGGGCGTTATCTTGGCCGGATCCGCGGCTTTCAAGCGCGCGAAAAATGGGGCACGGCGCAACTATCGCGCCACGGCCGCGGGCCGCGTCAACCGTTCGAACACTATCTCGATCAGCGCTTGTATTATGACATTGCCGGCTGGGCCGGTCCGGATCGCGCCGCCGAACTCGGCGAACACTGGGTGCGCTTCGGCTTAGAGGAACTTCCGCTGTCCCAGCTCGTCTTCGCTAGCGATTACCCGCAAGCCGTGCGCGAGCCGAGCCAGGTCGCAGCTTATGTCGAGGCCGTGCGTGGGCTCGGCGAAAGCGGCCGCGCCATCGCTAACGGCGCCAATGCCGAAAAGCTCATTCCCGATCTCGAACGTCGGCTTGCCGCGCGTGCCTCTGCGGCCAAGGTGCCGGCATGAACGATAAGCCGGTAGCCACGGAGACGCCGGTATTCGATCCGGCGCGCGCGGGGTGGAAAATCGTCAAGCCGATCGGCTTTGGCGAACTGGTCGGACCGATCTGGCGAAATGGCGATGCCCGGTTCGGCTTCCTCGTCGAGTCCAAGCATCTGAACTTCGCCGATATCGTGCATGGCGGCATGCTCACCACGCTTGCCGATCAGGCCATGGGCATGACCGGGCTGCGCGCTTCCGGCAACAAGCCGCACGCCACGATCGAATTGAACATGCAGTTCGTCGGCGCGGTACGGCTTGGCGAATTCGTCGAAGCGCATTGTGAAGTGGTGCGGCTCACACGCGCGATCATCTTCATGCAATGCAAGCTCGCGGTCGGCACGCGCGTGGTGGCGAATGCGACGGGGATTTGGAAGATTAGAGGGGAGGGGTAGCCTCGCTTTGCACGTTTTCCCGGGCGCAGCGCAGCGCGAGCGGTGCGCTGCAGACCCGGGATCGTAACGAACTCTGAATTTGTAACGATCCCGGATCAGCGGTGCACCACCATAGCGCGCGCAAGACGCGCGTGAACGCGCTAATGGTGCTGCACCGCGTCCGGGAAACGCTAAGACTGCCCCCGAAACCGTTCCAGCGTGCCGCCTTTCATCACCGAGCCGGGCAGGGGATGACCGACGACGTCTTCGGCGAGCCGCGCGCATTCGATTAAGGCATCGAGATCGATGCCGGTCTCGATACCGAGCTCCTCGCATAGAAACACGAGATCTTCCGTGCAGACATTGCCGGCGGCGCCTTGGTGGCCGGCGAACGGGCAGCCACCAAGACCGGCGACCGACGAGTCAAACCGCCGCACGCCCATTTCGAGCCCGGCATAGGCATTGGCGATCGCCATGCCACGGGTGTCGTGCAGATGCAGCGCGATATCGAGGTCCGGCCAGCGCTCGCGCAAGGTCCCGACGACGCGCTTGACGGCAAGTGGCGTCGCCCAGGCCATGGTGTCGGCAAGGGTGATGTATTTGAGCGTGACGCCGTGCTCGGCAGCCACGTCGAGGATTTGCTGGACCAGCGCCGCGAGACGCGCGACTGGAATATCGCCTTCGAAATTGCAGCCGAATGCAGCCATGATGCTGCCGCGCTCCACCGGAACGCCGGCGGTCTTGTAGCTTTCAACGATGGCGTGCTGCTCCGCAAGTTGCTGCGCCGCGCTGCGGTTCTGATTGCGCAGCGAGAACTTTTCCGAAGCTGAAAGCTGGATCGTTCCGGTATTGGCTAGGCGATCGGAGAATTGCCGCGCGCGCTCGAAGCCCTTTTTGTTGAGCCACAGCGCGGTGTAGGCGACGCCTTTGCGCGGGGTGATCCCGCGCACCACGTCGTCGGCGTCCGCCATGCCCGGCACTGCTTTGGGATTAACGAATGAGACGATCTGAATGTGATCGAGGCCGGTTTGCGACAGGGCATCGATCAGCGCGATCTTACGCGCGGTGGCGATGGGTCCTTTCTCGATCTGAAAGCCTTCGCGCGGACCTTCCTCGGTGATGCGAACGGCACTGG
>JBPYFG010000483.1:0-2474 GCA_051986365.1 Xanthobacteraceae bacterium | reverse complement strand
ATGGCCCGCGCCGGCAAGCCGACGATCTATGCGCGCTTTCCCAACAAAATGGCGCTCTTCACCGCCGTCGTGAGGCGCAACGTTGCGACAGTGATCGGCAGGTTTGAGGGCCATGCCCCCGCGGGCAGAACGATCGAGGAGCGCCTCACCAATATGGGTTCGATGCTCCTGAATTGGGCTTTGTCCGGCGACACCATTGATTTGATGCGCGTGGGAATTTCAGAAGCACATCGCTTTCCAAATCTGGCCGACAGCGTTCATGGCATGGCGCGCAAGTGCGGCGAGGAGCATGTTGGCTTGCTGTTGAGCGAGGCGGCGCAATCGGACGGGCTCGGCACTCTGCCGGCCTTCGCGCCGGATCGGCTGGCAACGACAACCCAATGCTTCATGGACTTGGTCTTCAAGCCGATGATCATGCGGGCACTGTTCGGCGAGAACCTCAAGCTGCTGCGTGCCGAGATCAAGGCGCATGTGGTGAGCCGCGTCGCCTTCTTTCTCGCCGCCTGCCGGCACGGCGGCGTAGGTTAAACTCGCACTAGCCGCTCTCGCCAGCGCGATCGGCCGTTTCAGCGCGATCGGCCGTTCGCTGGCGATAAGCTTGGATCGCTTCGCGTAACCCCTGCGGTATCGCCACCGCTTTTTTGGTCTCAAGCGACATCATTGCTGTGACCATGCGCGCGCGCAGCCGCTCGATATTGTCACGGTGACAGACAATAGCGATCGCCAGCGAGGAACGGCCGATATCTTCGATCAGCAAGGTCAAGTCGATGACTTCGCCGATCCGGCTCGGAATCTTGAAATCGCACTCGATGTGAACGAACGGAAAACCGTACCTGCGGCCGGTGATCAGCTCAGCATAATCATAGCCGAGCTCCTGCCCATACCAGTCTTCGATCAAGCCGTTGAACATGTCGAAATAGTGCGGGAAGTAGACGATGCCGGCCGGATCGCAATGCGAAAAGCGAATCGAAACGCTGCGTGTAAACGCTCCGCTCGGCGGCACAAATCGCTTCTGCAGCATGGGATGATTCTCCCTTATTGGCGCGTCGAAAGCCGCTAAAATCGCCCAGCGTCGCGGCCGCGGCATTAATGAGTTTTGACCCTAGTTTGACTCAAATCAAAGTCTCGCGGCGCGAAAAGCTTCTATTTTCGCCCCCGAGGGTGTGATGGAGTAACGGTTATGAAAAAGCTAAGCGCACTCAGCTTTGTTGTTGCCACCGGACTGTTGTGCTCGGCACCCGTCACAATCGATTGGTCCCCCGCGAAGATGCCGTCGTTGTCGGTTAATACGGCCGATGCGCGCCTTGGCCGGCCGCTAACGCCGATGAGCGTCGCCGGGGTCAACCGTCGCGTACATCGTCGCGCCTATTACGGTGCGGCGGCAGCGGCGGGTGCCGTCGGTTACGGCTATTACAACTACTATGGCCGGTGTGGGCACTATCCCTATCACGCGTGCTAGTCTCGCTGAAGCTGAAGAGCGCCGCCCGTCGGGTGGCGCTTCTTTTTTGCCCTGTCGTTCTGTCGCAAATTCCAATTACATAAGATTAGATAAAACGTGAGACGGATAGCGGAACGTGTGGCCGGATGATTGCTGGCGGGAAAACTGTCGCCAAGCGGGCGGGCTCGCCCTTCGAAGTTCTGCTTATTTTCCTAAAACTCGGGCTAAGCTGCTTCGGCGGCCCGATCGCTCACATCGGATATTTCCGTGACGAATTCGTTGTGCGCCGGCGCTGGCTCGACGAACAGGCCTATGCCGACCTCGTCGCGCTTTGCCAGTTTCTCCCCGGTCCGGCATCCAGCCAGACTGGTTTTTCGATCGGTCTCATGCGCGCCGGCTATCTCGGCGCCGCGGCGGCCTGGACCGGCTTTACTCTGCCTTCGGCGATCCTGCTCGTCCTGTTCGCCTACGGTGCCGGAAATCTTCACGGCGCAATCGGCATGGGCTTGCTGCACGGACTCAAGCTCGTTGCCGTGGCGATCGTGGCGCAAGCGGTGTGGGGCATGGCGCGGACGCTCTGCCCCGACCGCGAGCGGGCCTCGATCGCGGCGATCGCGTCCCTGATTATCTTATTTAGCGGTACGTCGATTGCTCAGGTCGGCGCGATCGTATTTGGCGCACTCGCCGGCCTGTGGCTCTGCCGCAATGGGCCGCCGAGTGAGCCGGGCCATGTCGTTGTTCCGGTCTCGCGCAAGGTGGGAATAACGGCGCTGGTCCTTTTTTTCGTCCTGCTGGCGGGCCTTCCTTTTTTGCGCAATCTGGGAGCGGGTTCTGGCGCGGCATTGTTCGATGCGTTTTACCGCTCCGGCGCGCTGGTCTTCGGCGGCGGGCATGTGGTGCTGCCGCTGCTGCGGGAAGCATTCGTCACACCCGGTTGGGTGAGCGACGATGCGTTCCTCGCCGGCTATGGGGCAGCACAAGCGGTTCCGGGGCCGCTGTTCACTTTTGCCGCTTATCTTGGCGCTGTCGCCAATCC
>JBPYFG010000482.1:0-9926 GCA_051986365.1 Xanthobacteraceae bacterium | reverse complement strand
ATCCTTTTGATGGTCTCGATCACCCCGGTACTGGCGCCCTCGCGCACGACCCCGCCCAAGCCCGGCAGCAAGCGGTCGAGCGCGCCGAGCCCTTGCGCGGGGGATCCGCTGCCGCCGGTGAGCCGATCAATCCCTTGTCCGATCAATCGATCGACGCCAAGGAGCGGCACAATGTTCTCCACGCCGGCGACGGTGACGCGAAGCTCGCCCTCAAGCCGGCCGGAGGCGTTGATCGTGAAAGTGCCGGTGCCGCGGAGCGCCGCATCGCTACGAGCAAGACGCATGCTCTTGATCTCGATGCCGCCGCCTGCGGCTTGCAGGTCATGGAACAGAACCGACCACGGTTTGGGCTGAAAATCCTTAAAGCCTCGCATCACGGCATCGATCTCGCCGGCCAGCGGCTCGGCGAGGAGCGGATGAAAGCTCGGCGCCAGCCCCGCAGCGACCGTGGCGGTCGCTTCAATGACGGGGTTGCGGCGCGCGGAACCGGCAATGATGCGGCCATCGACCTCGAGCCGATCGGCCTGAAAGATCATCCCGGCATTGGCGCCGGCCGCGCGGTCGAGCCGGGGCTTGGTCAAATCAACAGTCACGCGTTCGGGCTCGGGCGGCAGCCCGAGCAAGGCCAGCCGCGCGGATGACCAATTGGCGACAAAAGCCGTTCCTTGGCCCGGATCGGCGAGCGTGACCGGAGCGCTGATTTCGCCATTCAACAAAGTCGGACGAAACACTTGCGCAGAAAAAGTGAAGTCGCCGGCGCTGACGTCGAACGGCGGGCGATTGCTCTTGAAGGCCGCCCTGGCCTTGTCGCAATGGATGACAATGCCGAACGGGAAGCCGCCGATAGATTGCGATCCGCAAGCATAGACGCGGCCAAGCGCGGCCTCGCGAGCGATCCAGCCGGCCAAAGCCTCATTGGCGATCGAGGCGGCGTAAGACCACAGCGCTTTCCAGCCGATCGGCAGCGCCACGATGATGGCGGCGAGGACGAGAAAGCGCCAGAAACGGCGACGCGGGGGAGGGCTGCGGCGCGGCCGGACCGGGGGCTGCCGCGGCTGCATCATGCTCAGCGGGGATTGCTTAGACATTGCCCTTGGTCGCCTCTCGTCGTGGCATTTCGAAGATGAAAAGCCTATGGCTTCTATTCCCGAGCGCCGCACAGATCGGCCATAGTTTCACGCGACCTCCACTGCGGGCTAATAACAGTACTCCCTCTCCCGAGCGGGGAGAGTAGATAAAGTCCAATGATTAAGACTGCCGAGCACGATAACAAGGACCTTTGGGTTTTCGCCTACGGCTCACTGATGTGGCGGCCGGGATTTTCTTATCGCGAGCGGATCCCGGCCCGCCTGATCGGGCTGCATCGCGCCCTTTGCGTGTTCTCGTTTGTCCATCGCGGCACGCCGGAGCGGCCTGGGCTCGTGCTCGGGCTCGATCGCGGCGGAATGTGCCGCGGCATTGCCTACCGGGTCGCCGCCGCGGTGCGCGCAGAAACGCTTTACTATTTGCGCGCGCGCGAACAGGTCACGACGGTCTATGTCGAAACCACGCGGCAGATCGAGCTCCAAGAGCACGCGCGGCGCCGTGTGCGGGCGGTGTGCTTTATCGTCGATCGCAGCCATGTGCAATATGCCGGCCGGCTGACGCTTTCGGAAAGTTTGCATCATGTGCGGCAGGGCCACGGCCAATCCGGGGCCAACCGCGATTATGTGCTGGAAACCGTACGCGCGCTCGAAGCGCTAGGTTATCGCGAGAGCGATTTGCATTTGCTGGCCGAGCGGCTGGCGAGCCAGGGTATCAGACATCAGGAATCAGGACTTCAGGATCAGGCATCATTTCCTGATTCCTGATCCCTGATTGCTGTTTCCTGATCCTGGAGTAGGCGTCCGGTTGCTTGTTCGATCGTGTCTTGCAGATGGGCAAGGAATCCGGCCCTGTCGAATTCCGGCGCGATCGGAGGCAAAAATTCCACGATGATCGTGCCCGGTCGCCGCAGCAGCGATCGGCGGGGCCAGAACAGCCCGGAATTGAGCGCAGCCGGCACGCAGGGCAGGCCACTTCTCGCATAAAGATGAGTAATGCCAGGTTTGTAACTGGGTTCGGCGCCGGGTGCGCGGCGGGTGCCTTCCGGGAAAATCACGAGCTGCCGCGGTCGGGGTCCGGCAATCGCCCGCTGCGCCCGTGCGGTCATTCGGGAAAGGGCGGCCATGCCGGCGCTGCGGTCGACCGGGATGAGGCCGGCTTTCCACGTGTACCAGCCGAAAAGCGGGATCCACATCAATTCACGCTTGAGAATATAGATCGGGTCCTCAAGGACGGCGTAAAGCGCAAATGTTTCCCAGGCCGATTGATGCTTGCATGCCACGATGCACGAGCCGCGCGGGATATTTTCTGTGCCGCGCCATGACACCTGGGTGCCGCAGATGACGCGCAGCAGCCAGAGACTGCTTCGCGCATAGGATCGGATGAAGGCGCGCACGACCGGATAGGGCAGCACCAGTGTCGGCAGCGCCACGATCATATGGACGAGCAAATTGGAGTAAAACAGCGCGTTGAATAAAAGCGAACGGGCAAGAAGCAACGGTCGGGACACGGAGATTTTCCGAAACAAGCGAGTTACGAGCCGCTCATTCGCGATCAGCTTGAGGCCGGAGCCGACTCGAATTGCATGCGCAGCTTGGCGGCGAGGTATTTAACGTATTCCGACAGCACGATTTTGGTGGTCGCACCATTCGACCACCATGGCTCGACGCGCAATCGATCGGAGACGACCGGGTACGGAATCAAAGCGACCTCCGGCAGCTGGTGCGACAGTTCAGCCAGCGCACGCGGCATGTGATAGGCGGAAGTCACAACAATCAAAGAACGGAAACCGTGCTTGAGCGTCCACTGCCGCGTCCCGACCGCATTGCCCAGCGTGTTGATCGCCGAATAGTCGAGATCGACGCAACAGGTCAGCAGGCGATTGTAATCGACCACTTGACGGGCGATATCGCCGGTCGTGGTGCCGGCATACACGCCGGAGATCAACAGCCGCTTGGCGCGCCCAGCCGCGAGCAGTGCAAGCGCGTCGGACACGCGCGAGTCGCCGCCGGTCAGCACCACGATACCGTCGGCATTGCGATCAAGCTCGATTTGTTGGTCGGGCAATTCCCAGATGAAATAGCCGAAGCCGGCGACAAGCAGGATCGCGGCAAGGACAATGAGCTTGATGCCGATTGAACCGATCCGGCGCCTTCTCACCGCCTTTCTAAGGCTCGGCATTCCAGCGCTCCCTTCCCCGAAGCGCGACCGCCAGCGGCCGCCTCCCGCTGCGTATTATACCTCACGGCGCAGCGGCACCGCTGTCGTGCCTCACTCGATATTCTCCAAAGTGTGGCCGACGGTGCGCCGCGACGCCACCGCGGTGACGAGCGCCATCAGCACGATAACGACAAACATGGCGATATAACCGGCGGGCCCGATCGCCAGGCTGCCGAACAGAGCTGCGGCCTGTTCGCTTCCCGGCGCGCCGATCAGCCAGGTATCGGCTGCTTGCAGAATTCCGAACAGCGCCATCGCGGCGCCGCCGCCAATCGCGCCGCCCTTGAGACCCAAGACCAAGAAATGCCGCTGAAACTGACTGGCGACGAAGCCGTCGGTCGCGCCGACATAATGCAGGACTTCGATGGTCGTCCGGTTGGTTGCCATGGCGCCGCGGGTGGCGAAGGTGACGGACAGAACGGTGACGGAAATGACCAGCGCGAGAATGACCATGCCGGTAGCGACCGCGGTCTCGGCCATGGTTCGCATGCGGTCGATCCAACCGCGATGGTCGTCGAGGGTAGCGCCCGGAACCTGCGCCGCGAGCGCTTGGCGCAAATCGGCGAAATTGGCCGTGCCGATGGGCGCCAGCTTGGCGACGATAATCCGCGGGATCGGCAAGTCGCCAAGCGTGATGCCTGAACCGAGCCACGGCTCGACGAGTTCTGCGGATTCCCTCCTGGTATAGGGGCGCACGTCGGCAATGCCCGGCGCTTGACGCATGACGGCGGCGGCCGCGGCGACATCGGCCTCCAGATCGCGCCCGGCAACGGGGCGAACTTGGACGGTTACCTCGCGCCCCACCTCAGACTGCCAATCGCTCGCTGCGCCGGCGATCAGCATGGCCGCGCCTGCGGCCAGCGCGGCAAGGAACGTCATGATGGCCACTACCGCGCTCAGCGATCGCCCGGCTATCGAATCGCCGGGCACGATTGGAGCAGGCCCGCGGCGCGTGGCGATGGCCGAAGCCGCTTCGCGGTCGGCCCATGATCGCGCCGCAGTGTCGAAAGGCTCACTCGTAGACATGCAATCGTCCCTCGTGCAGCACCAGACGGCGGGCGTCGTACTCGTCCATGAGCGCAATGTCGTGCGTGGCGATAACGACCGATGTCCCGAATCGATAGAGCTCGATGAATAGCCGCAGCAGCCGTTGGCCGAGATTTGGATCGACATTGCCGGTCGGCTCGTCGGCGAGCAACAGCTGCGGCCGAGCAATCACGGCGCGCGCGATGGCAGCCCGTTGTTTCTCGCCTCCCGACAGCACCGGGGGCAGCGCGTCCAGGCGCTCACCGAGACCGACCCATTGCAAGAGTTCGACAACTTCGCTGCGATATGTGGCCTCTTCCTTGCCTAGCACCCGGAACGGCAGCGACACATTCTCATAAGTCGTGAGATGATCGAGCAGGCGAAAATCCTGGAATACGATGCCGATGCGACGGCGCAACGTGGCGCGGTCGTCCTTCGTCAGCGTGGCGGTATCGCGATCGAACATGGAAATCAGGCCGCGCGTCGGTTTAAGCGACAGAAACAATAGACGTAGCAGCGAGGTTTTGCCTGCGCCCGAGGGGCCGGTCAGGAACTGAAAAGAATGGCTGTCGACCTGGAAGCTCAGGTCGCGCAGGACCTCCGGGCCGAAGCCATAGCGCAAGCCGACATTCTCGAATCGGATCACGCGGTCCTCCACCAAGCCTGCGTCGTGATTCGCTCCGGGAACAATTTAGCAGGGGCCCGGCGGGGCGCCGGGGGCCCGGCGTGGTTACCCCTTCTTTAACAGAGGGCTGTTAGGGTCACCCGGAACGCATTTCGCGCCTGCCGATACGCCAATGCTGATCGTCTGTCCAAACTGCGCTACCTCCTATGGCGTCGAATTGGCAAGCCTGCGGCCGGCCAGCGGCTGGACCCGGAAGCTTCGCTGCCACCGTTGCCGCTGGGTCTGGCAAGCGCAGCTTTCCGATACCGACAAGCTCCTGGTCGCGGCGGATGCAGTGCCGCCGGTACGGCGCACCCTGGCCACCATTGCCCACGCTGCGGCCGATGCGGCGCAAGCGGCGCTGCCGCGTTTGCGGCGCGCCACGGCAGTGTTGGCTGAGGAGCTGGAAGCGGGGAGGGCCGGGGCGGAGCCCGCACCCATCCGGCCGGTGGATGCCAAGCCCACACGCGCGACAGTGACCCCGAGCCAGCATATCTCAGCGAGCGTTGCTCGGGTTGTTGGCGCCCTCGGGCGCCAGCCTTGGTGGCGATCGTGGCGGCTATCTTGGTTGCGGACGTGGTTGCGAACGTGGTTGCGGTCTTGGCGCCTATCGTGGTGGCGGTGGCGGCCGACACTGTCACGCTTGCAGTGCCTTATTCTCGGATTTGCGCTGACTGACGCGGCGATTATCGCCGAGCGTGCCGATGTGGTCTGGGCCATGCCGCAAACTGCGGCGTTTTATGCCGCGCTCGGTTTACCGGTGAACGTTCGCGGCGTCCATTTTGCCCGCGTTGCCGCAACGGCTGAGCGGCACGACGGCGAACCCGTCCTCATCGTCCAAGGCGAAATCGGCAATAGCACAACGGTGAGCGCGGATGTGCCGCCTTTGCGCTTTGCGATTCGCAATGCGGAGCATCAGGAAATTTACTCCTGGACCGCCGCGCCGGCGCGCGAACGTTTGTCCGCAGGCCACAAATTGACGTTCCGCAGCGAACTTACTTTGCCGCCGCCCGACACGCGCGACATCGTGGTCCAGTTCGTCAATCGCGAAAATACTTTCTGATCGGTTTGGCAGACCTAATTCGGCCGGCTCAATTGTCGTCTGATGTCGCGTAAGGCCGCGGCAGCGCAGCGGCAGGTAGCCCCGGATGAGCCCGGCCGAAATCCGGCGCCGGGGAATCCTGGCCGATTTCGACAATGCCGCGCCGTATAGCCCGCGTCCGCTTGAAATGTTCAAACAAGGCCTCGCCGTCGCCGCGGCGTATGGCGCGGGTCAATTGCGCCAGATCTTCGTTGAAGGTGCCGAGCATTTCCAGCACCGCGTCCTTATTGGCGAGGAAAACATCGCGCCACATGGTCGGGTCCGAGGCGGCAATGCGGGTGAAATCGCGAAAGCCGCCGGCGGAAAATTTGAGGACTTCGGACCGCGTCACTTCGGCCAATTCGTCGGCGGTGCCGACAATGGTGTAGGCGATCAGATGCGGCAGATGGCTGGTGATCGCCAGCACCAGATCATGATGGTCCGGCGCCATGGTTTCAACATTAGCGCCGAGCAGACGCCAAAACGCCGCCAGCGCCTCGACCGCCGCGGCTTCGGTCCCCTGCGGCGGGGTGAGAATGCACCAGCGGCCGACAAAGAGCTCGGCGAAGCCGGCATCGGGGCCGGAATGCTCGGTGCCGGCGACCGGATGCGCCGGCACGAAGTGCGCGCCGGCCGGCAAATGCGGGGCCATGTCGCGCACGACTGCGCCCTTCACCGATCCGACATCGGACACAATCGCGCCGCGCTCGAGATGCGGCGCGATCTCCCGGGCGATCTCACCGCATGCCCCGACCGGCACGCAGGCGATGATGAGATCGGCGCCCGCCGCGGCGGCGGCGTTATCCTCGACGACCTGATCCGCCAGTCCCAATTCGGCCACGCGCCGCCGCGTCGCCGGCGACCGCGCGGTGGCGACAATTTCGCGCACTGCGCCCTGCGCGCGCGCCGCCCGCGCGATCGACGATCCGATCAGTCCGACGCCGATCAGCGCGAGGCGATTAAATAGGGGTGGTTGGCGGGCCATGGCGCGAGCTTTACCTCTGCCCGTTGGGGAGAGGCTGGCGAGCAGCATCGGCTGCCAGCCGGGTGAGGGGAGACCGAAAGGTCCGATTCCCCTCAGCCGACTTGCTCGCCACGCTCGCAAGTCGACCTCTCCCCACTGGGAAGAGGTGGTTCACGACAGAACTTCGCATCACTTCTGCCCCAAGAATTCCTTGAGCGCCGCGACGACTAGGCGGTTGGCTTCCTCGGTGCCGACCGTCATGCGCAGCGCGTTCGGCAGCTTATAGGCGGTGGTCTGCCGTAAAATCAGGCCGCGCGCGGTAAGGAAGGCGTCGGCGTCCTTGGCGGTGCGCCCCTTAGTTTCCGGAAAATGGATCAGCACGAAATTGGCGACGCTCGGCGTCACCTTCAGGCCGAGCCTGCCGATTTCGGCTGTCAACCAATTGAGCCACCGCGTATTGTGTTCGCGCGAGCGCTCCTGATGCTCGAGGTCTTCGATCGCGGCGACGCCGGCGGCAATGGCTGGTCCGGTGACGTTGAAAGGGCCACGAATGCGGTTGATCGCATCGACGATGTGCGCCGGCGCGAACATCCAGCCGAGCCGCAATGCGGCGAGCCCGTGGATTTTGGAGAACGTTCGGCACATGACCACGTTCTCGGAAGTGGCGACCAGTTCGATGCCGGCTTCATAGTCGTTGCGTCGGACATAGTCGGCGTAAGCGGCGTCGATCACCAAAAGCACATCCGGCGGCAGGCCGCGGTGCAGGCGTTTGACCTCGTCGAACGACAGGCAGGTGCCGGTCGGATTATTAGGATTGGCGACAAAGACGATTTTCGTGTTCTTTGTTACCGCCGCCAGGATGGCATCGACATCGGCCGTGTAATCCTTCTCAGGCGCAACGACGGGTTTTGCGCCCGCGCCCAGCGTGACGATCGGATAGATCAGAAAACCATGCGTGGTGTGAATCGCCTCGTCGCCATCGACCAGATAAGCGTGCGCCAACAGGTGCAAGAGATCGTCCGAGCCGGCGCCGCAGACGATGCGATCGGGATCGAGGCCGAAAGCGCGCCCGATCGCTTCGCGCAGATCGCTGGCCGCGCCATCGGGGTAATCTTCGAGGTGATCCGCCCAGGCCTTGTACGCCGCGATCGCGCGCGGGCTCGGCCCGAGCGGCGTCTCGTTCGACGACAGCTTGAATACTTTTGCCGCGCCCGGCGCTTTGCTCTTGCCGGGCACATAGGCGTCGATGTCGAGCACGCCGGGACGCGGCTGGGGACGCATTGCAGGCATAACAAGGTCTCTTATTTGGGCTCCCCCGCATGGCGGCGGAGAAAAATCAGGGCACGGTATAGCGCCTTGCGTGACTGCCGACGAGTGCCGACGAACGGATCGATCCGCCGATCTTAACCAATGCCGCGGAGACCGCATCGATCCCGCCATGCGGCACCGAAGCCAGCAAAGCCATCCCGTCAAAGGCGCGGTCTGGCACAGCAATGACGTCGGCGAGCTCGGCCAGGTGGTCGTGAACCTCTTCCGTCAGCGAACCCGAGACGTGCATGCTCCACACCTCGGTTTCGGTCACCATGGCATCCGGCGCCGCCCGCGAGACAACAAACACCGGCAGCCCGGCCGGATGATCGGCGCGTTCGACAAACGGCAGCCGCGCGATGATCTTCGGCGCGTTTTCGAATTCGAGCGCGGTCCACCACGGCCCGGCGCCGCCGGTGGCGAAAGCCGGAATGAGGCCAAGATCGCCTTTGGATTCGGTGACCGCTTCGACCACGGCCGCGGCGCCCATATGCGGCACGAACGGCACCGTGAAACCGAAATGAAATCGCGCGGAATCGCGCATCAAGGCGGCGGCGGCCGAGAGCGAGAGATCGGCGTGAACCGAGAACGGCGCCTGGACATAGGTGAAGGTCGCAATAATGACGCGCCAGATGCTTTCGGCGGTGTCGAGCGGCAGGCTGCCGTGATGCCGCTGCACCAGCCGCCGCATCATCTCGGCTTCGCGCGCCGGGCGGAACGCGGAACCGGTCTCTTGCGTCTTTTTCGCCGCGATCAGCTGATCGATAATCTCGCTGCGCTCGATCAACAGCGCATGCATGTCCGCGTCGATGCGATCGATGTCGCGGCGCAGATCGGCAAGTGACGGCGTGGCTTGGCGCGGCGATTTCACCATTGTTGACGTCCTGGCTTCGCGCCCATTTGATAGGAGTCGTTAAGGCCGAAAGCAAAGAAAACATTGACTCCGGGGCGAAGCGGCCTATTTACGCCGCTTTACCGGCTCGCCGCGCCTGATCCGGCGTTATTCGGAAAGCAGAAATGGCCGATATCGCAACCCTTGACCTCGCCGACCGCACGCGCGAAGCGGATAACCCGCATTCGCCAGTCGTGCGCTTTGGCCCGGACAAGCCGCTGCGGCTCGACGCCGGCGTCGATTTCGCTCCTTTCCAGATCGCCTATCAGACCTACGGCACGCTTAACGCCGCGCGCAGCAACGCGGTTCTAATCTGCCATGCGCTCACCGGCGACCAGCACGTGGTCAACGATCATCCGGTGACCGGAAAACCGGGCTGGTGGGAAACAATGGTCGGGCCGGGCAAGCCGATCGATACCGAGCGTTATTTCGTCATTTGTCCGAACGTGGTTGGCGGCTGCATGGGCACTTCCGGACCGGCCTCGACCAATCCGGCGACCGGCATGCCGTGGGGTCTCGACTTTCCGGTCATCACCGTGCGCGACATGGTCCGCGCCCAGGCGATGCTGCTCGATCATCTCGGTATCGAATCGCTGTTCGCCGTAACGGGCGGCTCGATGGGCGCCATGCAGGTGCTGCAATGGGCGGCGAGCTATCCGCGCCGGGTGTTCGCGGCGCTGCCGATCGC
>JBPYFG010000481.1:0-5234 GCA_051986365.1 Xanthobacteraceae bacterium | reverse complement strand
GTCGCGACTAGTCCTTCTTCGGCGGCGGTGTGGGCCCTTGCCTCGGCGGCAGCGCCGCAACGTAAGCGGCAATGGCAGCGCGATCTTCGGGAGCGAGCAGCGAGGTATTCCTGATCACCTCCGCCATTGTGCCGCCGGCAAAATCGCCAGACGGCGTCATGCCGTCTTCAAGAAAGCTAGCAATGTCTTTTTCGGACCAGTCCTCATCGCCGCCGTGAAGCCCGACCGGCGTAATGTTCGGCGCCCATTCGGTGCCATCCGGGGTCCCGCCGGCGAACCGCTGACTGTCGATGATTCCGCCAAGGATGTTGCGAGGGCTATGGCATTCCGCGCAATGCCCCGGTCCGTTCACAAGGTAGGCGCCGCGGTTGTATTGCGCCGGCTTAGACGGATCGGGCACGAAAGACCCCTCGCCGAGAAACAGCAGTTTCCACACACCGAGCAGACGCCGCTCGTTGAACGGAAAGGACAGTTCATGGCGGCGCGACTTGGCCTGCACTTGCGGCAATGTTTTCAGATAGCCGAAAAGATCGCGGACGTCGCCGAGCTCCATGTAGCGATAGGAGGTGTACGGAAAGGCAGGATAGAGATTGGCGCCGTGTTCCGATGTCCCCTTCCACAATGCGGTGACGAAATTCGCCTCGGACCAGCTGCCGATGCCATCCTTGGTATCGGGCGAAATGTTCGGCGCGTAAAAGACGCCGAAGGGCGATTTCAGCGCCAGACCGCCGCCGAGCCGTTTACGATCGACCTTTTCGGGGGAATTGTTGGGAACGGCATGGCAGGACGAACAGCCGCCAATATTGAACATGGTCTCGCCGTTAGCCAGATTCGGCGTGTGCGCGGGCAATGCCGCTGCCGGCATAACGCTCGGCAGCGTCAAAATCCAAATTGCAGCGAGCCCAAAAATAACGCAGGCCGCCATCGCAAATAAAAATGTCCGCAGCCTCGACACCTTATCGCCTCCGGCGCAATGGCCACGTGATACACGTTTCGAGGCTGCCGTGCAGTGCCTTTAGCGCATACCCCATCTTCGAGAGAACAAGCCCAGGACGCTGGATTCGCGGCCGCAATTCGTTTCAAGCGCGGAATGCGTGTGGTGACGCGCCGCGAAGCCGGCCGGCAAATAAAAAGCGGGCCGCCCGTGCGGCGGCCCGCCCTCCGTGGTCCCTCGCCGCGTCAGCTCGTCTTGATGCGGAAAGTTTGATGGCAGTTGCTGCAGTTCTTGCCGATGGTTTGAAAATTGGCCTTGAGAGCATCGAGGTCCTTGGCATTGCCCTGCGCCGCCTTGATGTCGTCGGCGAACTTGGCGATTGCCGCCTTGAAGTCATCCATTCTTTCCCAGATCGCCGGAGCCGCGGTTGTCTTGGCGCCGGTTTTCGAGCAATCCGGAAACAGCGTCGGCATTTGCTCGGCATCGTTGGCAAAGGCCGCGTAAATTTCCTGTACCTTGGCGGCGTCGAACGGCCTCTCGCCCTTGATCATTTGCGTGCCGATCTTCGCCTCCTCGCCACTCTTTTTCATTAAGGTCTGGCGCTTCTTGATGAACTCCGGACAGCTCTGCGCCGCGGCCGCAGTCACGCCGAGCAGAAGAACAGCGAAAGCAACAATCAGTTTGTGAAACATGGGGCGAACTCCTCGTGACACCATGAGCTGACGGGTGGTTTCAGTATCCAGTGTTGAGCCCACCCATTCAACACCGGGTACGCGGCGTTATTCCACCGTATATGATGCGATAGTGGCGGGCCAGTGACGCCTGCACGCTCAGCTATTCCGCCGGTTGCGCCTTCTCACGTCGCTTACCGAACCGGGGCACGAACGCCGCAAGCCAACGCGCGATCACGTAAAAGACCGGCGTGAACACCAGCCCGAAAGCCGTGACTCCAATCATGCCGGCAAACACAGCTGTTCCCAGCGCCTGACGCAACTCCGCGCCGGCACCGACCGCCCAGACCAATGGAGTCACGCCGAGGATAAAGGCAAGCGACGTCATCAGAATCGGACGCAATCGCAACCTGGTTGCTTGAATCGCCGCTTGCCAGCGATTATGGCCGCTATCCTCAAGTTGCCGCGCGAATTCGACGATCAGAATGGCGTTCTTGGCGGCAAGCCCGATCAGCACGACAAAACCGACCTGAGTCAGAATGTTGTTGTCCATGCCGCGCAAGATCACGCCCGCGATGGAGGCAACCAGACACATCGGCACGATCATGATCACCGCCAGCGGCAGCGTCAGGCTCTCATATTGCGCGGCCAGCACCAGAAAGACGAACACGACCGCCAACAGGAAAGCAAACGTCGCGGTGCTTCCCGCCCGGATCTGCTGGAACGCGAGCGTCGTCCATTCAGTGGCAAATCCCTCCGGTAGGGTCTCGGCGGCGAGCTTGTTCATGATTGCAATAGCCTGGCCTTGCGAATAGCCAGGCGCGGCGGCACCGTCGATTTCAGCGGCCGGGTAGAGATTATATCGGGGCACCCGGTACGGCCCCGAAATGTTGTCGACCGTAGTGAAAGAGCCGAGCGGGACGGTATCACCATTGGAATTGCGGACACGGATCTTGAGCACATCTCTGATGCCCTGCCTGTCCTCGTCGCGGGCTTGCGCCGTGACGCGGAACGTGCGGCCAAACAAGTTGAAGTCGTTGACGTAGGACGAGCCGATATAAATTTGCAGCGCATTGAACACATCCTGCACATTGATGCCTAAAAGCTGCGCCTTGGTGCGATCGATGTTGAGATAGACCTGCGGGGTCGAGGTCTCGAACAACGAGAACGTGCCGGCGATGCCCGGTGTCTGCGCAGCGCGCGTCACCAGCGATTCGGTGGCGGCCCGCAATTTCTCCGAACCCTGACCGGCGCGGTCCTCAACCATCATGCGGAAGCCGCCGGCAGTTCCGATGCCCATGACCGGCGGCGGCAGCACCGGGATGATGAACGCCTCCTGGATTGACGACAACTTGCGGAACAACTGTCCCTGAATGGCGGCCGCCGATTGCCGGGGGTCCCGTCCGCGTTTCTCGAAATCATCGAGTACCAAAAACAGCGCACCGGCATTAGGAGCATTAGTAAAGGTCGCGCCGGAGAAGCCGACGATGTTGGCAGCGTGGACCACGCCCGGCACCTGCATCGCTATGTCGAGTGCGCGCTGCTGGATCGCATCGGTGCGCGCGAGCGATGCTCCGGGCGGCAGCTGCACTACGACGATGATGTAGCCGCGGTCCACTTGCGGAATAAAACCGGTCGGCGTGGTGCGAAACGCATTCAGGCCAATGCCGATGATGATCCCGTACACGGCCACCATCAGGGCCGCACGCCGCACCGTCCGCGACGCCAGCCAGGTGATTCCAAGCCCCAGCCTGTCGAAGGCGCGATTGAAATAATCGAAGAACCGATGTATCGGGCGCGCCCACCAATATTCGTGCCGACCGTTCTGATGCGGCTTCAGCAGCAGCGCGCACATCGCCGGCGATAATGTCAGTGAAACGATAAGCGAAATGATTGTAGCGCCCGCGATCGTGAGCGCGAATTGCCGATAAAACTGTCCCGATATGCCGGTGATGAAGATCGACGGCACGAACACGGCGCACAAGACCAGCGCGATCGCGATAAGCGCGGAGCCGACCTCGGTCATGCTCTTGCGCGCCGCTTCGCGCGGCGTCAACCCGGCGGCAATATTGCGTTCGACATTCTCCACGACGACAATCGCATCATCGACCACAATGCCGATCGCCAAGACAAGGCCGAATAGAGAAAGATTGTTAAGCGTGAAGCCGAAGGCGGCCATGAAGAAAAAGCTGCCGACAAGCGACACCGGAATGGCCACAAGTGGAATAATTGCGGCGCGCCATGTTTGCAGGAACAGGATCACGACCAAAACCACCAGCACGATCGCCTCACCGATCGTGTCGATCACCGCATCCACCGACTGCTGGATGAACTGCGTCGGATTGTAAACGATTGCGTATTTGACGCCGGCCGGGAAACGCTTTGCCAGTTCCTTCATCAGCTCGGTGACACCTTTCGCGGTGGCGAGTGCGTTCGAGCCCGGACGCTGAAAAATCGCAAGCGCCACTGCCGGATCGTGATCGAGATAGGAATTCGATGAATAATCGAGCGCAGCGAGCTCGATCTTAGCGACATCGCGGAGCCGCACCACGGCGTCGGGGGTCTGCTTGACGACGATTGCGCCGAACTCATCGGGATTGTCGAGGCGGCCGAGCGTCTGCACCGCGATTTGAAAGGCCCCTGGGCGGGTGACCGGCGGCTGATTGAGCACGCCCGAGGCGACCTGGATATTTTGACCCTGCAACGCATTGGTGACGTCGCTTGCGGTGAGGCCGAGCGACTGGAGGCGATCGGGATCGAGCCAAACCCGCATCGAATAATCGCGGCTGCCGAACACCGTGATTGAGCCGACGCCATCGACGCGGGTGAGCGGATCGGTAATCTCAAGCGTCGCGTAGTTCGATATGAACAGCGAATCGCGCGACTTGTCGGGCGAATACAGGTGCACGACCATCATCAAGTCAGGCGAGGCCTTGCTCACCGTAACGCCGATATTGCGCACATCGCTCGGCAACCGTGGTTGTGCGATCGAGACCCGGTTCTGCACCTGCACCTGAGCGATATCGAGATTGGTGCCGAGATCGAAAGTGACTTGAATTGAAAAACGTCCGTCGGCCGTCGAGTTCGACGACATATACAGCATGTTTTCGACGCCGTTGATCTGTTGTTCAATCGGCGTCACGACCGTCGATGCAACCACGTCGGCGCTCGCGCCGGGATACTGGCCGGAAACGTTGATGATCGGCGGCGCGATCTCGGGATATTGCGCGACCGGAAGGCGGGAAAAAGAAACGCCGCCGAGAATGACAAAAACAATCGATACGACAGCCGCAAAGATCGGGCGATCGATAAAGAAATGCGAGATACGCATTTCAGTTCACTCTCGGGTAATTCCGGTCAGACGGAAATTCAGAGCGGCACCGCCGTTGCCGCGATAGCAGCAATCAGCGTGCGCTAAGCGCCGTGGATCGGCGGTTCGTTCTCGGGTCACTGAGTAGCCCGTCCGGCTCTTGCTTCGTCGCCGCTTTTGGGCGCGGGAGCGGCAGGCTCGTCGAGGTCGCGCGCATTGACTTTGATACCCGGCCGCGCGTGCATCTGGCCGTTGACGATCACACGGTCGGTGGCGACAAGACCATCCTTGATCACGCGCAGACCCTTATCAAGCTGGC
>JBPYFG010000480.1:0-2388 GCA_051986365.1 Xanthobacteraceae bacterium | reverse complement strand
GCGCACCGGTCCTATCTAAGGATTCTCGGGAGCTATGCAAGATACGCAACCCCCAGCCGCACAAGGACCGGCCGATAGTCCCCAATATTCCCCGTGATCGTGGTTTCGCCCCAAAAAATCGTAATGGCCGGGGAATGAGCGCCCGGCCATTACACTGCAATATCTAGCAATTCGATCGGCGTGCTATTTCCACTCGACCTTCATCACTTCATAGGCCTTAGCGCCGCCCGGCGTGACCACCTCGACCTGGGCGCCCTTCTTTTTTCCGACCAGGGCGCGCGCGAGCGGCGAGGTGATGGAAATCTTGCCTTTCTTAGCGTCTGCCTCCGGCTCGCCTACGAGCTGCCACACCGCCTTTTTGTCGGTGTCCTCGTCGACTAATGTGACGGTTGCGCCAAAGGTAATCGTGTCTCCGGAAAGCTTTGAAACATCAATAACTTCGGCACGCGCAAGCTTATCTTCGAGTTCCGCGATCCGACCCTCGTTGATCGACTGCGATTCTTTCGCCGCGTGATATTCAGCGTTTTCCGAGAGATCGCCATGGGTGCGGGCGTCGGTGATCTGCTGGATGATCCGAGGCCGCTCAACCTGCTGGCAGTGTTTTAATTCGGACTCCAATGCCGAATAGCCCTCTGCCGTCATCGGAATCTTGTCCATCAGCCTAAACCTCCTGGAGCAGAGTCAAAAAAACCCATCGCGGACCGCAGCATCGCTCGGTCACGCGACGTGGAAATGGCTCTACACGTGCCGTCGCTGTGGCCGCTCCGACGCTCGGTCAGATTCGGCCCCGAAATAAGTTTGCAGCGCACAAACCTCGAGGTCGCCTCCGAGATAGGCTCTGATGCCCTGCGCTGCGGCGACGGCCCCTGAAAGAGTGGTGTAGTACGGCACTTTATGCAAGAGGGCAGCGCGACGTAGCGAGCGGCTATCGGCCAGCGCGGTCGCCCCTTCGGTGGTGTTAAAGACGACCTGAACCTCGCCGTTTTTGATGGCGTCGACGATATGCGGTCGGCCTTCGGCGACTTTGTTGATCTTAACGGCGGCGATGCCGTGTTCGGCGAGGTAGCGCTGGGTTCCCGAAGTCGCCACCACGCGGAAGCCTAATCCGGCCAAGAGCCGCGTCGCTTCAAGAATGCGCGGCTTGTCGGCATCCTTGACCGAGACGAAAACGGTGCCCGACTTCGGCAGCCGGGCGCCGCCGCCGAGCTGGCTCTTGGCGAAGGCGACATTGTAGTCGCGATCGATTCCCATCACCTCGCCGGTCGATTTCATTTCCGGGCCGAGCACGGTGTCGACCTTGTCGCCGAAGCGCGCAAACGGAAACACCGCCTCTTTCACGCCGACATGGTGAGCGCGGCCGGCCTCGAACTCTTGCGGCTTGAGATGAAAGCTCGCCAATGATTCGCCGGCCATAATCCGGGCGGCGATCTTGGCCGCCGGTATGCCGCTCACTTTGGCGACGAACGGCACCGTGCGCGAGGCGCGCGGATTGACTTCGAGCACGTAAATGTCGCCGTCCTTGATCGCATATTGCACGTTCATCAAGCCGCCCACCTTGAGTGCGAGCGCGAGCGCGTGCGTCTGGCGGGCAAGTTCCGCGATCACGTCGGCCGATAGATTGTGCGGCGGCAGTGAGCACGCCGAATCGCCGGAATGAATCCCGGCTTCCTCGATATGCTCCATGATGCCAGCGATGTAGCTGTCCTTGCCGTCGGACAGGCAATCGACATCGACCTCGACCGCATCGGTGAGATAGCTGTCGATGAGCAGCGGCCGCTTGTTGGAAACCGCGATTTCGGAGGGCCGATCGAGATCGGCGGCAAGCCGCGCGACATAACGGTCGAGCTGATGCGCATCGTGAACGATCTCCATGGCTCGGCCGCCGAGCACGTAGGAGGGACGGATCACGATCGGATAGCCGATCGACTCGGCGATCGCGCGCGCTTGCTCAGGGCTGGTGGCGATGCCGCTGCGCGGTTGGCGCAGCTCGAGTCGGTCAAGGAGCCGTTTGAAACGATCGCGATCTTCGGCGAGATCGATCGCGTCGGGCGAAGTGCCGAGGATCGGCACCTGCGCCGCTTCCAGCGCTTCGGCGAGCTTGAGCGGGGTTTGACCGCCGAACTGCACGATGACACCGTGCAGCGTGCCATTGGCGCGCTCGCTTTCGATAATTTCGATGACGTCCTCACCGGTCAGCGGCTCGAAATAGAGCCGATCGGAGGTGTCGTAATCGGTCGACACGGTCTCCGGATTGCAATTGATCATAATGGTTTCGTAGCCCGCGTCCTTGAGCGCGAAACAGGCGTGGCAGCAGCAATAGTCGAATTCGATGCCTTGGCCGATGCGGTTGGGGCCGCCGCCAAGGATGATGATTTTTTTCTTGGGCGA